>JBDSEC010000358.1:0-20570 GCA_039920205.1 Pyrinomonadaceae bacterium | reverse complement strand
CTTGGCTGCGATCGTAATTGCCGGCGGCGCCTTTCTGCTTTTCGTACTTCTAGTTTTGACCTACCGGTTGGGTTACATCGACAGCTACATCGCCAATCAAGTCAAAGGTACGATGGCCGAATATGGCATTCGGATGGAGATCGGCGCGTTTGAAACCAAATATTCGCCGCGCACGGTCGAGATGCGCGACGTCAAACTATACGATGCCAAAACCGGTGAGCAGTTGGGTAAGATCGACCGGCTGATCGCCACTGTAAGGTTCAAGGATCTGTTCGCGCTCAACCTGCGGCGGAATATTGATCTGGAAGCGCTGGACGTTGATAAGCTCGAGGTCTGGGTCAAATTCGACGGCCAGGGAAATTCCAATTTCCGCAATATCACGTTGCCGGCGGCGAATCCCAACAAACGTATTCTCTTTTCCTACGCCACGGCCAAGATCAAACTCAATAATGCGCTGATCCATTACGGCGACGAGCTTCACCGCATCTCGGGCGAAGCGCGCAATCTGGTCGCCACGGTCGAGCCCGACGATCCGAAGGCGCCGGTCGAAAGCGCGATGAACCGCATCACGTTTGCCACGACCAATTCGACGTTTGTCTATAACGACCGGCCGGTGAACAACATAGACATTTCGGCCAAAGGCCGCATTAACCAAACGCGGGCTGAGATCGAGGACCTGACCTTGCGCTCGCCCCTGGCGGAAGCCCATTTGAAGGGCACGATGGATGATTGGCGCGCCTTGCGCTATCGGATGGAGCTTACTTCAACGGTTGATCTGACCCAGGCGTCAGACATTCTTCAGACCGGCGCGACCTTGCGCGGCTCCGGAACCATTCACGGGACCGTCACGGGTGAAGGATCAAAGTATCAGGTGACCGGCGATGTCTCATCCGACGCATTGGCGGCGGACGATATTCGGCTGCAAAAACTGCAAGTGACGGCCAGCGGCAGCGGCGCAGCAGCCAGCTACGAAGCCAACGGCAAAGCCGTCGCGGAACTGCTGACGGCCGGTGATTTCCAACTTAACCAGATGCAGATGATCGGCGGCATCCGCGGAACGGGAACGGATTTTCGCTGGTTCGGCGAACTGCGTGCCGCCGCCGCCAAGGTACCCGGTGGGGCCACGATCGCCGGGCTGATCCTGTATGACGCGGTCGCGGAAAAACGCGACGCAGAGATCGATGCCAATGCGCGTCAAGCATCCGCCGGTTCGGTTGATGTTACCGGGACCAAATTGAGCGGCGTCCAGGCTAATGGCATTCAAATGACGCTGCGTAACGGCGTGACGACGGTAAAGGTAAACGGGGCCCGCGCCAACGAGATCGTCAGCAAAACCGCACGCGTATACAATGTGCAGGTCAACGGCATCAATGTGGTTGACCGCGCCGGAAGTCCGACCACCGTCACGACCGGTAAAGTTCAGATCGCCGGGATCGACGCGTCAAGCGCAAAGATCGGCAGTATGAATATTGCCGGGGTGCGCTTGTCGATCTATCAAGGGCGCATCGAAGGGCGGACCGACGACATCAACGTCGGCGACGTAGCCATTTCGCAAACCAAGGACAACCCGGCGGGTAAGGTCACCGGCGTAAAGGTGGGCCACCCGGTTTTTGTCGTGGAACCATCCGGACGCTATCGAGCCAGTGCTGATCTTAGTCTCGGTGGCGGTGTGTTGGGCAGTGTAGATCTAGGTGCCGCGCGCGCTGATCTGGTAGCGACCACGGATCAGATCCAACTGAACAATTTCACGGCCGAGATCATGAACGGCCGCGCGGCCGGTAACATGACGATCGCTACGAGCGGCCGGGGATCGTCACACGTGACCGGTACTTTCGAGAATCTCGATCTGGCCAAACTCACTTCGCTCTCCGGCCGGATAATCCCGCTTACGGGACAAACGAATGGGAGTGTCGACCTGGCTTTTGCCGGCACCGATCTAAAGAACACCGCCAGTGGAAAGATCAACGCGACATTTGTTACCCAGGCCGGCAATGACGTCAGCGGGCGCACGCCGCTGAACGGCGAATTAGCCTTGCGGGCCGATCGCGGCGTCTTCGATATTGAACGAGCGATACTGAACACCGAAGCCAGCCAATTGACCGCGACCGGACGCTTTTCGTTTTCCAAAGATGATTCCAACTTGAATCTCAAATTGGCTTCGACCGATGCTTCCGAGCTTCAGCGCCTATTTGCCGCGTCCGGACTGGCCAACGAAACCAACGACATGTTGGAACAGTACGAGATCGGTATCGGCGGCGCGCTGGCCTTTGACGGAACGTTGACGGGGAGATTGACTGATCCATCGGTGAACGGGAAATTCTCGGTGGGTTCTTTCCAAATGCAGCAACGAGATCTGGGTGCGGTTTCGGCCGCGCTGAATGTCACGCCTGAACTGATCAACATCAACGACGGCAAGCTGGCTGAATCCGACGGCGGCGGCATTACTTTCTCGCTGAACGCTCCGCGCACGGGCGAGAACAACATCGCATTAGACGTGACGTTGGATCGAGTAAATGGCGGCAATCTGTTTTCGGTGATTCCTAAACTTAGCCCGCCAACGCGCGCCTTGCTGCTGGGCCTTCACTCTGACCTATCCGGCACGGCCAAGATCTCGGGGCTACCCAACGCCGCCAGCGGTAACGCGGACCTACGCTTGGGTCCGGGCACGCTAAACGTAGAACCGTTTGACAGCATCGTCGCGCGCGGGATATTCAGCGGCACCACCGTCAATGTCGAACAGTTGTCCGCCAACTTCCAGGCCGGAAAGATCTCGGCTAACGGCTCTTTTGATTGGAGTTCGCGCGCGTTCAAGTTCGCGGCCGCCGGCGATCAGATCGCTTTAGATCGCGTTAGATCATTTGCGTTGCTAAATAACGCTCCGCGATTTGGCGGCACCGTAAATGTCACCGCCCGTGCGACCGGAGCCGACTTTAACAAATTCAATTCGTACGACATCAATTTTGACGGCTCGAGCAGCGGCCTCACCATCAACGAGCAAACGGCCGGCGAACTCACCCTGACCGGACGAACCGTGAACGGTTTGTTGTCCGTGAATCTGACCACCGGTTTGTTGGGTCAGCCACAGGTCGTGGCCGCCACGGTGAATCTTGCCGATGACAAACTACCGGCCACGCTGGATACTTCTTTGAACAACGCGAACCTCTCGCCGTTGATCGCGATCTTCCTGCCGCCGAATAGCGTCGTGATGACCGGACGGGCGACCGGGACTTTGCACGCGGCCGGTAACCTGAATTACGAGAACGCCGCGGGCGAGGACGATTTCGGCATCGGGGGTATGCGGGGCGCGGCCAACTTCACTCAGTTCGGTCTAGTGGTACAAGACATCTCACTGAATGCGGTCACCCCGCTGACGATCGAATTTTCGCCGACCGAGATCGATTTCAAGAACACGCAACTTACCGGTCCCGGCAGCAATCTGACGATCAGCGGAACCAAATCTTTGCGCGAAGGCGGGCAAAACAACCTGTCGGTTAACGGCAGCCTGAACCTGCGCGTGTTGAATGGCATCTCGCCCAATTATTTATTTTCGGGCGCGGCCGACGTCGCGGTGCGCGTAACTGGATCGCATGAGACTCCGCGTCTTACCGGTTCGGCCAATCTGAACAACGCGTCGTTCTCGACCTTTGTTGCTAACGAGCGGCTGACTTTGGGCAACATCAAAGGCCGTGCGATCTTCAACTTTGACCAGATCCAGTTGGATTCTTTAACGGGTACGCTCGGTGGCGGTCAAGTAGCCGTCTCTGGCGGCGTTTTGTTGGACCGTTTTACCCCGACCCAGTACCGCTTCACCGTACGTGGTACCGACGTGACGGTTCCCTTTCCGACGGGATTCCGCACTACCGCCGACGCCAACTTGGAAGTGAGCGGTTCGCGGCAACGTAACCGTTTGTCGAACTTCATCTCGGGCACGGTCAATGTTTCGCGGGCGGAATACCGGCAGAATATGGATCTGGCCGACCTGGTCAACCAACGTACCGAAGGGAGTTTGACCGAGGGGGGCAGCGGCGATTCGTCTTCCTCGTTGATCGGCACGACGCAATTGGATCTCCGCATCGAAGGCCGCGATGCCCTGACCGTACAGAATAATCTAGGCGATCTGGTCGGTTCGGTTTCGCTCCGCGCCGCCGGGCCGATTGATGATCCGATCATCTCGGGCCGGATCACCGCTACGCGCGGCACGCTGTTGTTCCGGCGCGAGCGCTACGAGATCGTGCGTGGATTGATCGATCTGCCCGCGCGGCGGGCCGCCGATCCGATCCTAAATATTCAAGCCGAAGCCGAGATCAAGGGCTACAACGTGGTGGTCAATTTCAGCGGCCCGCTTTCGCAACCGTTGGCGGCCGTTCGCTCCGAACCGGCCTTGGCGCAGGCCGATGTGATCGCTTTGATCACAACCGGAAATCTGGCCACGAACGAGACGAACACCTCGGCCTTGGCCTCAACCGGTTTGGGGACGGCGGCTAATCTGCTGGCGGATTCGCTGATCAATGCTCCGGTACAAAAGGCGACGGATAAGCTTTTCGGGCTCAACCGTTTCGAGATCGAACCAGTTATTGGCGGCAGCGGCGGGTCCAGTCCCACAGCGCGCCTGACGGTTGGTCGGCAGATCAATCGCAACTTGTCGATCACTTACTCGACCAATGTATCCGAAGCCGATCGCAATCAGGTGGTGGCGTTGGAATACCGCGTTTCCAACCGGTTGTCGTTCGTGGCGCAGTATGAGCAGGGACCCGTCAATGGATTGGCCACCCGGAATAACAATTTCAGTTTCGAGATACGTTTTAAGAAGAGGTTCTAGACCCTGGCGTGGGATCCGCGCTCGTCCCCGGCGAGTTCGCGACCGCGCCGGTTCGATTCGAGTTTTTTGTGACGCAGAGAATTCTCATCCTTGGTATTTTTTTGTTTGCGGCCTACGCGGTCGTGCACGGCAAAACCGCGTCTGCCGAGGTCGGCAGTTATGAGGGGCGCCCTATCGCCCAGGTCGAGGTCGCCTTTGAAGGCGCCAAGACCGATCCGGTCGAGGAAGCCGCGCTGTTAGAGATCGTGCACGAGGCCGTCGGAAGCGAATACGCCGCGGTCAAGATCCGCAATGCGCTGGATGCCCTCTTCCGTTCCGGGCGCGTCTCGTCGGCCCGGTTAGAGGCCTACGATTTCGGCGGCGGTTCGGGTCAAAGCCGGCCGGTGCGCCTGCGTTTTGTGGTGAAACCGCTGGCGAAGATCGAACGGGTGGAACTGAACCTGGAAGGCGCGACGGGTTTGGGTCTTAATGCGGACGAGATCCGCACACGGTTAACCCAATTGGAACCAGGCGAACGCCTTTCGGAACTCGCGCTAAGAAACAACGCCGATGCCGTGCAATCTTATCTTCGCGACCGCGGATTCTTTGATGCCGAGGTCGATTTCACTGAAACGCTCAATGAATTTGGCACCCGGGCCGTCATCGTCTTTCGGGTGAAACCGAACACTCCGGCCCATGTCGAATCGTTTGACATCCAGATCGCCGGCTTCGATGCAGGTCCGGTAACCGCCACTTTGGCGCAAAAACCGGGCGCGATCTTTAATCGGGCCGCGCTAAGCGACGACATCGACCGGGTCCGTAAAGCGTTGATCGCGCAAGACCATTTGGCTCCGCAACTGGATAATCCGTTGGTCTCACACGACCCGGCGTCGAACCGCATTCGCATAAAATTGCTGGGCAAAGCCGGGCCCGTAGTAAAGGTCACGCTGACTGACTTCAAGCTCAGCGAAAAGGAACAGCGCGTACTTTTGCCCGTGAAACGCGACGGCACTATCGAACCGTCGGCGATCGTTGAAGGCGAGCGTCGCCTGCGTAATAAGTTGCAGCAGGACGGTTATTTCTTTGGCGTGGCCGAGGCCGTCTGCTCGGTGGAACCCCGTCCGCCGGGACTGGTAAACGCCAACGGCACCCCCGAATTGTGTCAAGAGATCGCCCCGGAGAATATCGGCGGTGGCGTGGTGACGATCAACTACAACATCCAAAAGGGCCGCCGCTTTAAACTGACCGAGATACGCCTGGAAGGCACCGACAAGCTAACTTTGCGCGAACTAAAACCAGAATTGCAGACACAGGAGGCCAGCCTGCTCGGTATCGTTCCGCGGTTAGGCTATGGAAGGGGATACACTAGCCGCGACCTGCTGGCGCAGGACGCCGCCACCATCACGACGCGTATGCGCGACCTGGGATACCGCCGCGCCAAGGTCGTGGCCCGGCAGGGCGTCTCGTTGGAAGGCGACAATCTGATCATCACCTTTGCCGTTACCGAAGGTCCGATCTCGCGGATCTCCGCGGTCGACGTGCGCGGCAATAAGATCTACACCGAGGACAAACTGCGTTCGGTGTTGTCGCTTCGCGCCGGCGATCCGTTCTCGCGCACCCGGACCCGGGCAGATGGCGACCGCATTCTTAACCTCTATGCCAACGATGGTTATATCGATGCGAATTTGGATTTTTCTCAGGTCGAGCAACCGCGGGTCGGTGACGAGGAACGCGTAAAGGTCATTTATTCGATGGTCAACGAAGGCGACAAGGTCTTCATCGGCCGCATCCTGTTGAATGGCAACGATCGGACCAAGCGCGAAGCGGTCTTGCGGGCCATACCGCTACGTGAAGGCGCGGTGCTGCGCGCCGAAGAATTATCCGACAGCGAACGTATCCTATATTCGACCGACGCTTTTGCGCGCATCACGATCAAGACGGAACCGGCGGGAGATACCCCGGACGGATTCAAGCAGCGTGATGTGATCATCTATTTGGAGGAACAAAAGCCGCGTATTCTGAGTTACGGCGGCGGATATTCCACTGACAATGGTCCCTTGGGAACGGTGGACCTACGCAACGTAAACCTGTTCGGAAAGCTACAGCAAGGCGCGGTACGCGTTCGAGCCAGCGCGCGGCAACAGTTGTTCCGGCTGGAATTCATCGATCCGCGATTTCGCCCGTATGGCGACAAACAGTTCTCGCCGCTTACCTTCTCGCTGCAATATTTGCGCGATGCGTCGGTAACGCGGTTCTTCCGTACGACCATCGATAAGGGCACTTTTGGTATCGTCCAGCGGCTGGACCAGGACGGCAACCCGATTGACCAATTTGGAGCACCCGCCGGCACGCCGACGATCAACCGGTTGACCTTTAACGTCGAGACGCAGCGGAACTTGCAGCGCAGTTCGAACACCATCTTGTTCCTTCGTTACAGCTACGAAGATGTGCGTTTACTGCACCTCAACAGTCTGTTGATCCAACCGATCTTGGAACCGGACCGGGTCGTGCGGCTTTCGCGTTTTGGCGGAACGCTGGTGCGCGACACGCGGCGGAATTGCAGCGAATTGTCTACCCGGATCGCCAGCGCGGGTCGCGAGCCGGACCCGTGCCCGTATAGCGCCAGTGACGCCACCAGCGGCGAGTACTTGGCGCTGGATTACGGGCTGGCACTTAAGCAATTGGGCGGCAATATTTCCTTTAGCAAATTTACCGGTACCTATCAGCGCTATTACCAGCTCCATAAGTTGGGCGGAACGGTCTTGGCCGGGCGCGTTATCCTTGGCGCGGCGAATCTATTCAGCCCCACCGATCGTAACCGCGACGGGATCATC
The DNA here is from genome assembly GCA_039920205.1 of Pyrinomonadaceae bacterium. GTDB lineage: Bacteria > Acidobacteriota > Blastocatellia > Pyrinomonadales > Pyrinomonadaceae > JBDSEC01. The sequence goes on along the minus strand of JBDSEC010000358.1, from coordinate 12,938 downwards.
GATGAGGCCGAGTTAACAGTTCCCATCAGCGAACGATATTTGTCGGGCGGTTCCACCACGTTGCGTGGTTTTGATTTCGAGGGTGCTGGACCGCGCCAAGTGATCTGCCCGGGCTCACCGAATCTGACCGTCGAGGCCAATGGCCGTTGCCGTGCGGGTAACTATCGCAAAGCAAATGGCGACATTGTAACGCTGCAGCCGTTCACCGTGCCGATCGGCGGCAATGCGTTGGCCATCGTAAACCTGGAAGCACGGGTACCGCTCTCCGATGCGTTTAGCGTCGTGCCTTTCTATGACGGCGGCAATGTTTTCCGCCGGGTGGGTGATATCTTTGGCCGCAAGCAGGCGGTGACCGCATCGACCTTGGGCGATCAGATCACGGCCGAGAACCTGCGCGCTCACTGGACCCACACCGTTGGTTTGGGCCTCCGCATCAAGACGCCCATTGGCGGCGCGTTGTCGATCGATTACGGCTTTCTGCTGAACCCGCCCGAGTTCCGCATTCCACAGGACCCGGCCACCAACTTGGCTTTTTATCGCCTGCGCCGCGCCCAAATCCACTTCCGCTTCTCGCAGGCATTTTAGCGGCCGAAGCGTTCTGCGTTGGAGGTTAGGTGAGGGGAGCAATTAAAAGTGAGAGTTAGTCTTAGCGCCGGGGATTGTCTTGGCGCTGAAGGCGCAGCAAAAAATAGCCAGATGCAAGGCTTTGCGCAGCTTCTGGGAAAACGGCATTAACGATCGCGCCCTGAATGGGCGCCGCCTCGGTCTGGCGCACCTTCAGTGCGCTCGAATCCCCGGCCCCCAACCCCTAAACCCCCGGCCCCGCCGTTTCCGCCTCACATCTGGCTGCTTTCTGTCGGCGTCTACTTCGACGCGAAGAAATGAGAGCATGCGGCCAATCTCGCTCGATCCGCATTAATTGATATTTAATTTGGCCAATTCTCACTTTTATTGCACCCGGTTTGGGGTTGGGGCAAACGAGAGTAGGGCAGAAACCCGACTTTATGAAGGGTGCCGTCCCAATCGCGCTCGGTTGCGTTTAGTACGCCAGCCGCGCCCACGTGCGGAAGCTACCACGACGAGTAAGGGCGCCGTTCGGCGTAGGCCTGATGGCTTTCATTGAAACCATCATTCAGACCTTTCGCCGCAATTCCGCCAACGCAAGATTCCTCACCGCTCGATTTGCCCCCATCTCTGAAAGCGCCATCAGTTGTCCAACGGTGAGCTCGATCCGTTCCAGCAGTTTACGTTGAACCACACTATCGCCCACGGAAATACACCGGTCAACAAACTCCCTACTCGGATCGGCGGAATCCAGTCCCCGCAATAATCGGGTTTGCTCGCAAATACGCTGCAAGTCTGGGGTGGCGAATGCCGGGTGACCGCATAAACGATCTATTTGCCCCGTGGTCAATCCGCAATGTCTCACGAGTTGCCCTAGTGTCGCTTCGGCCATAACCTGGTCGGGATCCAATTCGGCTAATTCAACGAATCGATCCATGGTCAGATCATCTATCTCGGTTCGTTCAAGGATCCGGCAAAACGACGCATGCCGGTAATGCTCCGAGTTTGGATCGACACCCAGCTCGAATTCCATCACCTGTTCCCCCAGGATGACTTCGTCCACAAACTCATACTCCAGCCATTTTGAGGAGCAGCCAAGTTTCGCAAGGATTCTATTGATTTTGTTGGACATCGTTGATCATCACGATAACAAATCATCTGCATCCATTCCGCACCGCGTTAGCGATGCGGATACGTTTCCACTAGCTTTAGCTAGTGGAAAGGCTTCTCCGAACCGGCTTTAGCCAAATTCTTTAAAGATATTTCCTTTTGGCTTTAGCCCTTTGTACCGGACCGAAATGGTTTCGCACGGTTCGAGGGCTAAAGCCAAGCGGAAAATTATTTCACAGAATGCGGCTAAAGCCGGATCGTCGAACCGCAACCACCAGCTAAAGCTGGTGGCAACTTATCGGCGCCGCTGGCACAAAACTGCAAATGAAAGAATTCGGGCAGTATATCCGTACTCCTCTAGTGGTCCCAATGGTATGGAGCTTTGACGATAAACGAAGGCTTTTGATCCAAGTTGAATGATTTCGGGCCAAGTAGACTTCTCCCCATCAGCGGGCGGGCCGCCCGCGGACCCGACTACGAGTCGTTCAGCAACTTCCATTCAAGCCTCGCGAATTTGGACCAATTTTCCTTGACACCACTGCGGCGAGTGATAGAATCTGCGGCGCTAATGAAAATTGACCATCCCGCACCGCTCGTATGTGCGGAATGCCCGCGTCATTTTAGCCACGAGCCGGTCGGCCATGGTCACGATGGTTCGTAACGAAAACTCGCCACCACCCCATTGAAACTGGGCCAACGCGATCCACGACTTGGCCCCGGAAGGCTAGATCCAAGCCTTTTGCACTTTGTCGGCCGGGGGCATCTCCGTGCGGGATGGCCGGCATTGTCACCTTCGGCACCCCAGCCGATTTCCCACAGGAGGAGTGTAAATGCAACCACGAATAACCACGAAAAGATTGGCTCTTTTCGCCGCCTTCCTGGCGGTCGCGGGGATCTTCATTGGCGCCGGTATTACCGTCCGCTCGCAAAAGGAAGATCCGTCCAGCCAGGCGCCCACCGGGCCCGCGCCGAGCCGCGTTCTCGCGACTAAGGATCGCAAGATCCCGGTGATCGCCACCGGCGGAACGGACGTGAAAGCGACCGTACTGCGCTTCATCGACTTTGCCGGTAACGCCGGCGGCGATCAGAAAGAGGAGATCCGCCGCTCGCTCGAGGGGTTGCGCCAAAACAGCGCCGCGATCGAGGTAATGTGCGAAGAAGCGTTCAGTGCGCAAAGATCAGATCACAGCCGCGCGCTTTTGATCCTTTCCCTACTGGGCGAGGCGCGCAGTGCGGACGGCGCTAAATGCCTGGCTCGATTCATGAAGCTCCCCTTTCCCAAGACCGGCACCACGGTCGACGGCGAGATTGTCGAGCAGACCGCGCTGGGAACTCTGCAGGCCAAAGCCATTGACGGATTGGCTTATTTAAGAGGTAAAGAAACCAACGCGATCGTGCTTGACGCGATCAAGAGTCACCCATCGATCATTGTTCGCGCGGAAGCGATCGAGGCCTATTTGTGGAACAACCGCGACAACGAGGCCGACGCGCGTCGTGCCGTCAGCGGTGTCGTCCGCCGCGGTGAAGAGATCTATCTAGACCGTGTGCGACGTGATACCGGGGAGTCGGCGCAATCGTTCAACCAGAAGTTGGAGGCGTTCCTGCGCAAACACCCGGAAGCCGTCGGGGCTAAGCCCGAGCCGGACAAAGACACCCAGAGACCGAAGGATGAACGACCCGGTCGCCTTCCCGCGCCGCCTAAATTTTGATCGCCCGCATAAGGAGGAATGAAGATGAAAAGAATACACTTGATCTTAGCGTCTGCCTTTTTGCTGCTGGCGGTCCAAAGCGTCAGCGTTTACGCCGTCTGTAATCAATCCAGCGCCAGCACCGCCGACACTAATCTGTGGAATACACACGGTTGCTGGCAAGCGTTCTTTCTCTGGTCCTACAAAGCGTATGACCAGCGGAGCGGCGATTGGAATAGCCGCGGCTGGAACGACGCCTGCAACGTGAACCTGGAATTCCCCAAGCATTGGAATGCCGCTTATCTGGTGACGTATGGCCTGCTGGACAACAATTCGCAGTCGTTCCACGGGACCGCGGATTATCGCGCGACCGGCGAAGCCGCTGGAAGCAATTTCCATAGCAGCCTTTATCATCTGGCCAGTGACGACAGTTGCTGCTTCGGTTCGTTCACGCCCACGGTGTTTGGACCGAACGAACTGCGCACGATGTGCTTGCTTTACAGCACCAGTTCGGCCAACGCTAATCCCGCTTCGCGGGCCGGTGATTTCATGCACGAGGGGTGGCACGGCTGGCTGCGTAAGGGCAACTGGAACAACGGTTCCTGCGGTGGGCACCGCTGCGGGCCGACCGGCAGTTGCACGGCTAGCGGCTGCGACTACTTCTATTTCCATGGGATCGGAGCTTATGCATTTGGCGCGCTGTGGCAAACGGATGGGACCGCCAACCGTTTCCATTCGCCCAATCAGGTTCAGGTCGAGTTCCTTTGCGATGTCGCCGACCAATCGAAGGGATGGGTACCAAACAGCGTTCGGTTGGCCGGTAAGGCCGATGCGGATCAACGCGCGGTGGCGCGGTTCATCAATGGACCGGGTTACAAGTGTGGCGACCCGCGGCCGTGGTAAATCGGGGTTAGATCCGTTACGTCAGCGCCCTGCCGTTCGCCGCGGCCGGGCGCTGTCTTTTTGGGCAGGTTGTTGCGGCCGTTGGAATTGTTGTAACCTGCACCACCATTAGGTTGCCATGAGTAACGAATCTGACGAACTGTCGCGGTTGCGGCAACAAAAGGATATCCGACTGGCACTGCAGCAAACCGGCCCGGCGCCGTTGCGGGCCGCGGTCGGTGCGCGGCATAAATTGGTGCTCGGCTCGTATTTGCTGGCGTTGATCGCGCTTGGCGTACTTTACTACCTGCTTCATTACGGTGTGGTGGTCTTCCGTTTTTCCGAATTGGTCCAACGCGTAACCCTGGGCGCGATCATCGTTGTGTTGGTGCTGCAGACGGGCCGTTTGTTCGACGCCTTCCTGATCGGCCGGATCGAGGACACCGCCACTCAATACAATCTGCGCCGGGTATTACGGTTGGTCACCAGCGTGATGTTGGCCCTGGTCGCGGTCGAGGTGCTGTTCGCCAACTGGTACACGGCGGTGGTGTCGCTGGGCTTGATCACCCTGATCATCGGGTTTGCCCTGCAGACGCCGATCACCAGTTTCATCGGATGGATCTTTATCCTGGTGCGCGTGCCCTTTCGCATCGGCGACCGGATCCGCATCGGCGATACCAACGGTGATGTGATAGACATTGGCTATCTGGACACGACCCTTTGGGAATACGGTGGCGCCTTGGTGAGCGCCGACGACCCCAGCGGCCGCATCGTTCGATTTCCTAACTCCAACGTATTGAGTTCAGCAATTGTTAACTACTCGTGGCCGCTTTTTCCCTTTGTGTGGAACGAGGTGAAGGTGAACGTCGCCTATCAAAGCGATCTAAAATTCGTCGCCGGCGTGATGACGCAAGCTGCACATGCCGAGATCACCGCGGATGATACGGCCCGCGTAGCGCTTTTTCGCGAACTTCTATCCGCAACCCACATCGATCAAGGCGACATTCATGAACATCCGGTGGTTTCGTTTAGCGCGAAAGACAATTCTTGGATCGAAGCCGGCGTAAGGTTTCTGGTTACGCCGCGCGCGGCCAGCGGCGCGCGGTCGCGCGTGCTGGAGCGGATCCTTACCGGATTGAACGCCGCCCCCGATAAAGCAAAGGTCCCGCAGGGCGACGGAAGATAGTTAGGTTTGGTTGGTAGTACCGCCGTCAGGCGGGTTCTTGCTTGTTAGAACCGGAAGCGGTAGCGATGGTACGTTCTTAGTCCCGCCAGGGATGGAATATTTATAGCAACTAAATTCCCCAAAAGATCCTTAAGCTCCGTTAGGAGTTCCCCGGCCCGCCCAAAAAGCGGCAAGCATATACGAGGGTGAAACTTGTGTGGAACTTGATTTGCCGGAGTTCCTCTGGGGTATCGTGAAGTTCAATTCCTGCGAACTGTGCTAATCCACGACACAGCTCGGCTGCTGTCCAATGCGGTGAGGCTTGCCTCACCGGCGAGTCTCTTTAATTTTTGCGGCTAGGCCGCGAATTTTGCGCTTAGAGGTGGCGGGAAAAAGAACATTCGCGGCAAGCCGCACCGAGAAAGCTGCCCGGTGCGGCAAGCCTCACCGCACGGGTCAGCGGCCGAGCCGAATCGAGGGTTGGTCCAGCATTTCTGCACTTGCAAAAACCGACGGGATTTATTAACCATGAATTGCGCTTGTTTTCATAACGCTGTTTCTAAGAAGCGGAAGATTTTGATCGGTCGACACTTCGCTCCTGGGTAGCTTCGGATAAAACCATTATCTGAACTGTTCCACAGACTTTCGGCTGCCTAAAAAGTTGTCGCTAAGGTATCTTCTCCGCTATCGACGGAAGCGGTAGCGACGCGTTCTTTTTATACTTACGGATCAAGCGAGTCACCTTCACCACTGAAATAAAAATCGAACACGATCTCAATTGGCACTTGTGCAAATGAATTGATCATGTCCGGACTCAATGCAACCGTGCCTGGTTCCGACGCAAATGAGCAACCACAAAACACGTCGATCTCCGACACGCGAGCCAGTTCCCGAAAAACCGCCAAATGTTCGCTTACGAAATTAGACACTTGCCCTAGCTGCGCCTCTAAGCTCGACGGCTGTTCAAAATCAAGGAGCCATAGGTTCTCGTCAAAGACAGAACTTTCGGGATAGCGCGGGCTCATCAGCTCGCCCAACCGCTGAGTTTTCGTAGGCGCTACTCCCAATCGCTCGGTGATCTCTTCTGCGTCCAGTTGTTTGCTATGAACCCGAAGCGTGGCAGTAGACCAAAGTAACTTCTGTTCCATAAATGCTGAGCCCAGCGAACGGTTAATATCGTTCTGATGAACTCACTAAGTCCAGATCATCGCACACTCAGAGCGCGTCACGCGGCCTTCCGATCACTTTGGCTTTCGTCACTCTTATGGATTTCGCATTCAACCAGCCCGCTTTCCGGGCGGCCTAATGTAGTCGCGGGTGCAGACTTTGCGGAGCCCGCGGTGAACGGGCAAAAGATCGGAGCCCGCGTTTTGGGCGGCAGACGCTTCGCCCACTTGCGTGGGCGCTGAAAAAATCAAGAAAGGGTCGTTACCGCGTTCAGGCGGATTTTTCTCCTTTAGTACACTCGGCTCTTGCCCCGCCTAGGCATGATCACAACGAAACGCTTATCTTCGATTGGCTGAGAAAGGTCAACGTGCTGTTCCTTGGTAACAAATCCCGGCACCGACACGCGCACCAAATAGTGAAGACTCTCCTCACTGCAACCATAAACGATGTTAAATCGGAAGGAGTCCGATTCATATCCGACTGGCCGCAACGGGTAGTCTCGGTGTTTGCGATGCGCTAAATAGGCCTCAACCCCGGCATCACGAATCGGTTTGCCGTCAGGATCTCGGACCGATATGAAAAACCGATAGCCACAATCGGCCTGCGCATTAATTGAGACACTAGATCCAAGAAATAGGAACAAATAGACCGCTATTGACAAGATTCTCATTTCACGTTGCACCACAGATCGGGTTAGGCAATGCCGCGTTGTTGGTGGACTCTTCTACAGGTTCGACCTGAACCGCCTCAGAGGAAGAACCCGTCGTTACCGCCTCCGGTTCTGACCCGGAACCCGCTTAAAGGCGGTACCACCAACTCTACTCAGCGCTTTTCCTCACTCACGACCGCACCATTCACCAAAACCCCAATACAATGCGTGGTAAATTCGAACGGGTCGCCGTCATATAAAGCCACATCCGCGTCCTTGCCGGTTTCTAAGGAACCGACGCGTTTGTCGATGCCCAGGATCTTTGCCGCATCGATGGTGATGGTGGCCAGGGCTTCGTTGAACGACAAGCCGTTCGCCGCGGCTTCACCCGCCTCGAACAAAACCACGCGGGTCTTGGGGACGTAGCCTTCGAAGCTGCTCTGCAGCGCGATCGGAATACCCGCGCGGCGCAGGACGGACGCGGTCTCCATACTCAGGTTTTCCGTATCACCACCCGCACGAAACATCGTCGGATGAATTATGACCGGAACACCGGCGGCCTTGATCTCTTTGACCAATAGATAAGCCTCGGCCGCGCCATCCAAAACAATTCGAATGTCGAACTCCTTGGCTAAGCGAAGCGCATCCATGATATCGACCGCGCGCTGAGCCGTGATCAATAACGGCAGTTCCTTCTTCAAGATCCGCACCATCGTTTCCGCACGCAACTCACGCGGCGGCTTTTGATCGTCCTTCGCGGCCGATTGTTTGCGGTCGTACTCTTGCGCTTTTATTAGTTCGGCGCGCAGCATCGCGATCAACTTTGAACGCGTCCCGGGCGAGCGTCCGCCGCTGGCCAAACCACCCGGTCCAAAGGTCGCCGCCACCATCGCCGTCGGCACGATCACGGCCTGATCCACTTCGTCGCCGACCGTCTTAACGATCATGGTTTGACCCGACACCATCGCGCCCGGCCCGTGGCCGGTATGCAAAGTAGTGACCCCAAAACTTCGCACCCACGCGATCAAACGCTCGCGCGCGTCATAGGCATCGATCGCCCGCAGTTCCGGTTGGAACGGGCCCGAGCCTTCCAACTGCATCTGATCATGCGGCTGATTCAAGTAACCGGAAAGGCCCACCACCGAATGCGCGTCGATCAATCCGGGGGTTACGACCTTTGCGGTGTAAACGCGATATCCCGCCGGCACGGGGATCCGTTCCGACGGGCCGACCGCTTCGATCTTGCCGTCGCGGATCAACACGATCCCGTTGGTGATCGGCGCCCCCGCCATGGTGTAAACCACATCGCCGCGGACCGCGATCTGGGCGCGTGCAACGATCGGCAATGCCAGAAACACCACGGAAGCGAACAGCAATGTCCTAATTCTCATTACTGGTTACCCCCTTCGTCGTCCTTGTCGGCATCATCCAGATCGAACGTCTGGTCGAACCCGGCACCGTAACCGCCAGTGGCAAACAATTTATCCTCGGGCTTCTTACGATCGAACACCTTAACCCCTTCAACGTAGGTTTCTATGACATGGGTATAAACACTCAGTGGATCACCCGACAAGACGATGAAATCGGCGTCCTTCCCTTTTTCCAACGAACCAACGCGGTCTTGCACGTCCAGCATCCGCGCACCGGCCATGGTCATGGCATACAGGGCTTTGTCCCGATCCATTCCGGCACGAACGGCCAACCCGGCCTCGCGCAAAAACAAGCGCGAATCAGTGATGTAGTCATCGGTATGAAATCCAACCAGCACACCCGCACGGTCCAGTTCCGCACCCGTCTCGAACCGCATATCGACCGCTTCTAATTTACCGCCGGGGCTGTCGACCACGATCACGGAACACGGGGCACCCGCCGCAGCGATCTCTTTCGCGACCTTCCAGCCTTCGGACACGTGATGCAGCACCACCTTGAACCCAAACTCTTTCGACATCCGCAGTACCGACAGAATGTCGTCATGACGGTGGGTGTGGAAATGCACGGTGCGTTTCCCGTCCAGCACGTCGACCAATACTTCCATCATTAGATCGCGCGCGGGTCGCTTCGACGCATCATTGCCGGCCTTGCGCAGTTTGTCGCGATACTCTTGCGCCTTGATGAATTGCTCGCGCACTAAAGCCACGCTCTTCGCGCGTGTGCCCGGGAATGGTCCCGTGCCGCCCGCGCGGATGCTATTGGTGCCGTTGGCCATCTTCAAGCCGCCCATGATATTGCCCGACGCATCGCGCAGCGCCAGATCTTCGATCGTATTCCCCAGACGCAATTTGACGTACACCGTTTGGCCGCTAGATAGGTGGCCCGAACCGGGCATGATGTTCACGGTGGTTATCCCGCCGGCGCGGGCGCGCATCATGCTGGTCTCGCGCACGTTGATCGAATCCAACACGCGAACGTCCGATTGGATCGGCGACGATCCGTCACCACCCTGGGGACCGCCGATGTGGCTGTGCGAATCGACCAAACCAGGCATGATCACTTTGCCGGTAACGTCGGTCACCTCGGCACCCGCCGGGACCTTGACCGTTGCACGATCGCCGACCGCGACGATCTTGCCGTTCTGGATGATCAACACGCCATTTTTTATCGGCGCTCCCGCGATGGGGATGATGTCGGCGCCGACATAGGCGCGTGACTTTTCCTGTGCCGCGGCCGGAGCCAGGCACAATAGGACCGTCGCCACACACAACAATACTTGTCTCATCAATGCGTCCTTCTGTTTATGGAGAATGAACCGCGAACTTGGGGTGTACAATCCACCAAGACCAGCGCAGTGTCAAGGATACGGACCGCGCGATCGCGCCAAGGTGACACTGATCAATGAAAAGCTTGCCGCGCAATTCAACCTATTCAAATGCATAACGGGCACAAAACTGAAGAAATTGAATTGTGCCGGACAGATCAATCGGAGGCCTGTCGCGGAGTTCAACGTGACGAACACGAACGCAAAGGAAACCACGCAACCCGACAAGCGATCGACGTAAACTGGGAGCGCGGGCGTCTTCGCCGGCGATGAGCGCAAAGCGCGAAAACGTAAGCCATGAATGACCATCGCACTTGCACTCGCCGTCGTAACCAACGCGGCGCGTGCCCCGTGCGTTGGATCAATTTTTACGTTAGCCCTTCGGGCTTCGCCGGCGAGGACAACCGCGCTCCCAGTTTTTCAGGCGAATTAAGCAAGATCGTGGTTATTATTTACGCTGGCCGGTACATAAGATCGAACACCCAAGCGAGCCTGGCATTTGTGCTTAGTCAAAATTGCCAAGGTGAACCAATCGTAGTTCCGATGCGGGGCACCGTCGATCTAGTTTCACATTGAAGGAAATGAAAACTTTGACACGCTGGCCATCAAGGTTTAGTTTGATAATAGAATAGTGGCGAGAATTTCCCCTACTTGTGACTCCCGCTTGGCATCGAAATTGAAGTTAGTAATTGATCCTATGTTAATTCTTAATACCTCTCGCAAGACCGGCCATTTGTTGCGTATTTTGCTGGTTTCTGTATTTGTTGTCACACTGGGAACATTTCTGTTTACGCCTTCAGTTCCGACATCTGGCTTGGCCTCGTCGGCCGTCGAACGCGTACTGGTAAATGATGATGGACAAATTGGCACACCTTGGTCCGGCGCGGCGGGAATTCGCCGCACCACCCGGCAGTTGATGGCTGAAGATGCGGCACATCCTGTGGATCGAGCTATCTTACCCGCGCCCACGCGATTTCTGCCACCCGACCGGGCCCACCTGGCGCAAGATTCACTTTCACCTGCGGTGTCCGGTATTTCATTTGGTGCCGACGGGCGGACCGAAGCCGTGCTCGCCCCACAAACAACGGGTCTAAGCTTTAACGGCGCTACTTTGAACGACACTTTGGCCTTTCCGCCGGACACAATGGGGGCCATCGGGCCTACGCAGTTCATCGTGGCGGTGAACGGCAAGTTGCGGTCGTTCAACAAGACCACGGGTGTGGCCGACGGCGTGCTGAATCTGGTGATCGACAATTTCTTCACGTCGGTCCGTAATGGAGCCTTCCTTAGCGGCCCGCGGATACGTTACGACCGTTTGTCCCAACGCTGGTTCATACTGGATATCAATACCTCGACGCCAAATCGAGTGGTGCTGGCCGTTAGCGATGCGGCTAGTGCCGGAGTGATCACCGGTTCCACGGTTTGGTCCCTCTACTTTTTCCAGCACGATCTGGTTTCGCCCGCCGGCAATACGAATCAGACCATCGATCACCCAACGATGGGGATCGACGCGAACGCGATCTATGTGGGCGTTAATAATTTCAACATCGCGACATTTTCCAACTGCACCGGTTTTGTGATCCGCAAATCATCGGTAACCGGCGGCGGCCCGATCGTCGTATCCGCGTTTCGCGATCTGATCGGCGCGGACGGGCCGTATGCGCCGCAAGGCGTCGATAATTTCTCGGCGGCGGCGACGGAAGGTTACTTCATCGGGGTGGCGCGGAATACCTTGGGCAAGCTGATCTTACGGCGCATATCGAATCCGGGCGGAACGCCGTCGATTTCCGGCGACATCGCGATCACGGTTGCGACCACAGCGCTGCCACTAAACGTGCCTCATGCGGGCAATGGCTTCGGCGTCGATGGTTATCTAGATGGTTTGGACGATCGGTTGATGATGGCGCAAATGCGTAATGGCCATTTGTGGACCGTGCATAATGTCGGCGTGGATAACACCGGCGTATCCGGCGTTGGCACGGCCAGTCGAACGGGCAGCCGTTGGTATGAGTTGCAGGGTTTGGATACCGCCACGCCGACCGTCGTCCAATCAGGAACGTTGTTCACCCCGTCGGCCGCGAATACCACCGATCAACGTAATTATTGGATGGCGTCGATCATGGTATCGGGACAGGGTCACCTAGCGATCGGCGCCAGTTCGGCCGGGACCAACGAGAATATTAATGGCGTTGCGGCGGGCCGGCTTTCGTCTGACACATCTGGGACGCTGCAAGCCGCGACGTTGCTGACAAGTAGTTCCACCGCCTACAACCCCACGGAAGGCATTCCGCCGGGGCCGCGGCGTTGGGGGCGATATTCATATACGAGCGTCGATCCCACGGACGACATGACCATATGGACGATCCAAGAGTATTGCAATGTGGCGGACCAGTACGCCGCGCGAGTGGTCCAGTTACTGGCCCCGCCGCCGGCGACGCCCTATTCCGCCTCGCCGGCGACCATCACGCCGGGTCTGGCTTCCGTGATCGTTACCGTGACCGGAACATCGGTCAATGGTTCGGGTTTCTTCGATCCCGGTGCGGGATTTACCAAGCATCTGACGGCGAGTTTGACCGGCGGCGTGACGGTAAACAGCGTCACTTACGTTAACCCGACCCAGATCGTGCTGGACTTAAACACCACGGGCGCGGCGATCGGTAAGAGCAATATAACCGTGACCAATCCCGATGGGCAGGCGGCGACCGGAATCGGCGTGCTTCATGTCAATAACGGCTTCTCGCGTTCGACCCACATCGCGGATTTCGATGGAGACGGCCGATCAGACGTAAGCATCTTCCGGCCAGCCGACGGCGGTTGGTATTTGCTGCAAAGTTCAGCCGGATTTACCGGCGTTTTCTGGGGTACGAATGGCGACAAGATCGCGCCGGCCGATTACGACGGCGACGGTTGCACGGATATCGCGATCTTCCGGCCAACGGATGGCGCTTGGTACATCTT
>JBDSEC010000357.1:0-12622 GCA_039920205.1 Pyrinomonadaceae bacterium | reverse complement strand
CTTGGACCAGTTGGCGCGGCTCAGGCTCGTTTGGCCACAACCGCCGGCCCGTCCTTTGCCGGGTCGGTGGATCCTCGTCCTGCAAAAGCTCGACATCAATATATTTTTGGTCCCAGGCGGGACGATTAAGGACCTTCATTTCGAATTTGAAAGGCTTGCGTTTATTCTTCGCGGTCATATGAGGATTTCCTTGGGTGCTTGCATTTAGAGTGACGCATTCACCGGGGTTTTGTGAGTTTCCCCGGCTACGTGAATTGGCCGTTCCGGCGCTAACAGCTAACCCCTAACGGCTAACCGCTATTCCCAGCTAATCACAGAAAGCATTTGCCTGCTAGACCTGGCCGTAAGCACGTCTCTCACGTGCCGGCTGGCCCACAGCGGAAACCCGGGCAGCGAACCCGATGCGTTATCTTGCAGGTTGAATCAGGGTTTACGTTAGCTTGCGGTGCAAGCTTGCGGACAGGGATGTCCGCGCTCCCAGCAATTCGATCGCTGATGGACGGCGTTGCTTTTTCCTTGGTTTAAAGGGTCTTTTATTGCGGCAAAGGTTCGGGCGTCCGCAATTCTCTGGACCAAGCTTCAAGAGAACCACGATGGCGGAGAGCAACGAGCGTTTTGCCGGGAGCGCGGACATCCGTGTCCGCAAGCTTGCGCAGCAAGCTAACGTAAACCCCGATTCAACCCGCGACGTAACGCTTCCTGACGGTCGGGTTTCTGCCGTGCTCCGCACCCTTCCTGACGGTCGGGTTTCTGCCGTGTGGCCGGCGGAGTCAGAAATCTCGCCGCGAGTTTACGCAGACAATGCGGATCTGAAGTCATTTAGCTCCGACTAGCGCAACTGAAGCTCACGTTCGCGCATGAATTTTAGACGGTCGCGTAGCTCGGCCGCGCGTTCGAATTCCAATCTCTTGGCCGCCTCGCGCATCTCGCTTTCCAGACGTTGGATCGTTTCGGCCAGGTTGTCCTTGCTGTATTCTTCCAACTCGTCGAGATTTAAGGGAACCCTAAAATAATCCGCTTCATAGGCAGTGATCAGCGTCGCATCGATCGCCTTGATGATGGTCTGCGGCGTAATGCCGTGTTCAAGATTGTAGGCCTCCTGGATGGTACGGCGGCGCCGGGTTTCGTCGATCGCGCGTTTCATCGAATCAGTCTCTTTGTCGGCATAAAGGATGGCCTTGCCGGCGGAGTGCCGCGCGGCGCGGCCCATGGTCTGGATCAACGACCGGTCCGAACGCAGAAAGCCCTCCTTGTCGGCATCCAGGATCGCGACCAAGGAAACTTCGGGAAGGTCCAGCCCTTCGCGCAATAAATTGATCCCGACCAGCACATCGAATTCGCCGCGGCGCAGATCGCGCAGGATCTTGATCCGTTCGAGGGTTTCGATGTCCGAGTGCAGATACCGGACCCGCACGCCGACTTCGGCAAAATATTCAGTCAGGTCTTCCGACATCTTCTTGGTCAAGGTCGTGACCAACACGCGTTCGTTCCGTTCGGCGCGGAGACGGCATTCTTCCAACAAGTTGTCGATCTGACCTTTTACCGGCCGAACCTCGACCTCGGGGTCCAACAATCCGGTGGGACGAATGATCTGTTCCACCACTTCGCCGCCGGTCTTGGTCAATTCATAGGGACCGGGCGTGGCCGAAACAAAGATCACCTGGCCGACCTTGTTTTCGAATTCGCCAAAGTTCAGCGGCCGGTTATCCATCGCGGAGGGCAGCCGGAAACCGTATTCGACCAGGGTCCGTTTGCGCGATTGATCACCCTTGTACATCGCGCCCAGTTGCGGAATGGTTTGGTGCGATTCGTCGATCACGATCAACGCATCGTCCGGCAGGTAGTGAAGCAAGGTGGGCGGCGGATCGCCTGGTTGTTTACCGGTCAGATGGCGCGAGTAGTTCTCGATGCCCCGGCAAAAGCCCATCTCCTTGATCATTTCCAGGTCGTACATCGTACGCTGATGCAGACGCTGGGCCTCGACCAAGCGACGCTCTTCGATCAATTTCGGCTCCCACCACTCCAACTCTTCCTTGATGGTCTTGATGGCGCGCTTGATCGTCGTCTTGGGCATGACATAGTGCGATTTGGGATAGATCGGGATACGCGAAGTGTGTTTCAGCAGCACCTCGCCCAACAAGGGATCGATGGTCGAAATGGCTTCGATCTCGTCGCCCCAAAATTCGATGCGATAGGCCTGCTCCTGATAACTCGGGAACAGTTCGACCACATCACCGCGCACGCGAAACGTACCGCGGCCGAATTCTATGTCCGAGCGTTCATATTGCAGTTCGACCAAGCGTTGCAATAGCGCTTCGCGGGTCATTTTCTGCCCCGGTTCGACGAACACCAGCATTCCGTAATACGCGTCGGGATCGCCCAAACCGTAAATGCACGAAACGCTAGCCACCACGATCACGTCGCGCCGTTCGAACAAGGCACGAGTGGCGGCCAGGCGCAAACGGTCGATCTCGTCATTGATCGTCGCCTCTTTTTCGATGTAGGTATCGGACGCCGGGACGTAGGCTTCCGGCTGGTAATAGTCGTAGTAAGAGACGAAATATTGCACCGAGTTTTCAGGAAACAGGTTCTTGAATTCCTGATAGAGCTGCGCCGCGAGGGTTTTGTTATGCGCCAGGACCAGCGTAGGCCGCTGGGTGGCTTGGATAACGCTGGCGATAGTAAAGGTCTTGCCGCTGCCGGTGATACCCAACAGGGTTTGATGCGGCGCGCCGGAGTTCAATCCTTCGGTCAATTGCGCGATCGCGGTGGGCTGATCACCCTGCGGCTGGTATTCGGAATGAAGCTTAAAACCCATGGTCGCAAATAACTCTTCCCGGCAAAATTTGGAAGAAGTATGTTATCGCGTCCGTGGTTGGTTGTCACATACGCAAAACGGCCGGGTCAAGCTTTCACGCCAACGGGTCATTCGGGTCGTCACGAAAAACCGGTCGCGGCGCCAGCGGTTCCGACGCATTGCTTTCAAACGACTCAGCCCGCGGCGCGAGGTGCGACAGATCCAGTTCCGGCTCGTCAACAAATACCGGTGGCGCCGATTCGGCAGATGAAGATTCGTTCATGACCGGCGGCGGAGTGAACGGAGCATTCCGCCGACGCGGTGGTTTTGAATCATCCATCAAGGCAGCTTTGATCCGCGGGGTCAATTCGGACTGTTCGGCCATCTGTTTCAAATGATCAGTGACCCCGGGAATACCCGAGTTACGCAAAAGCTTCACGGCGGCCAACCGAATATTTTCGGCCGGATGTTGGGCTATCGCATTGAACAGCGGTTTGATCTCACCGGCCTTTACCAACAAAGACAAAATGGCGAACGCTTCATAGGACTGCCGCGAATCAGGGCTGGCCAAGCGATCGAACGCCCGTGCGGTCATGCCGGTTTGCTGGCAACCAGCCACGGCTCGGCGCAACATCGCGTGATCACCTTCGGCGATCAATCGCGTGTAAGCTTCGGCCCGGCTGAACTTTAGGTCAGAAAGCGTACGCGCCGAGGCCAGTCGCACATCTGGCGCCGAATCAGCGCATAAGGCCAGGATCGTCGGAAAAACCGACTCGTGACCGATCATTCCCAGGCTTGCCACGGCAGCAGATCGAACCGAAGACTCGGTATCATTGCTGGCGGCAAAGCTAAGCGCCGCCACGGCGTTCCGGGTTTTGAATTGGCCCAATACGCGCGCGGCCAAGGCGCGTGACTCGACATCTTCATCCTGTAATTGATCCAGGCTGTCCATAAACACATCGTCGTCGGCAAAGTCGGGCAGGGGCGAAAGCGACGGCGGCGCAGACAGTTCTTCGATATTTATTACGGGCCCAGTTTCGATCGGATGCGTGGCCGTCGGAATTCGAAATTCAGGCTCGGCGGGCTCGGGCTCGGCCGGACTGGCCACGCTCGATTCCGGCACCCTGTCCGGGCTTAAGTCCGGAGCCACACTCGTCTCAAAGGCCGGGGCCGGAGTTGCACTGGCTTTCAGCAAGCTGGACATCTCTTCTTTGGTCAGGCGGCCTTTCTTCTTGAGCGGCTGTTTCAAGTGGAACTGCGTATCAGGAGCAACGATCCGCAAACTCCTTCCGGCATTACGCTCCGCGTTCTTTTTACGCCGCCATACGATCACCTGCAGCACGAGCGCCAAGAAAAAGATCCCACCAACGATGTAAAAAGGGTTGGTGTACCAGTGGGGCTCTTCTAAAGGAGGCGGCGGCGTAGCTGACGTATTCTGAGCCCCGGCGGTTGAACCCAGCAATAGACCGGTCAGCCCCAGGGCGACAGCGGTGGCGAAACAATTAATCAGAAAGCGAAAAGCGGGTTTGGTGATTTTTGGTGGTTTTTGCATTAGCTCAGTCAGTAGTTTAGAAGACGCGAAGGCCGAAAACCGGCGCGGCCCGCACCGATTTTGCTAATACTATCACGCGATAGTGCGTTTTCAATGACTTTTATTACTTACAGACTAAAGGGTTAGCCCTTTTCGCACTCCACGAGCACGGCGGAAACCCAACCATAAGGGAGGGTGCGGTCCGAAAGGTTCAAGCGAAGAACGACTCTCAACCAGCCTGCTTTTTAGGCGGCAGACAATAGCCCCGGGCTATGGCTTCGGAGCCCGGGGCTTGCCAGAAATAATGCCAGCCCACGGAGTGGGCGACAGACGCTTTATGGCGTTACAATATCGCAATTCGCTAGACCAATCCATCATCACGGAGGAGCACAATGTCCTACACTAAATTGCTTTACCACATCGTCTTCGGCACGAAAGATCGCATACCCTACCTCAACTCTGCATGGCGCGACGATATGCATGCTTATCTGGGTGGAGAGACACGAGGTTTGAAGGGCACCGCATTTGAGGTTGGCGGCATTGAAGACCACGTCCACCTTTTAGCCCATATTCCGCCAACCATCGCTCTCGCCGATTTCATGAGCAAATTGAAAGCAAATTCTTCGGGCTGGGCCAAACGCAAAACCGGCCGGCCATTTGTATGGCAACCTGGCTATGGAGCCTTCACGGTAAGTGAATCAGAGGCCGAAAAAGTGAAACATTACATTCGTCGCCAAGAGGAGCATCATCAAAAAGTCGATTACCGTGAAGAGTTTCTGTCGCTCCTGCATGAGAACGCGATCGAATTCGAAGAACAATATTTGTGGACGCCATAAAGCATCTGTCGCCCACTCCGTGGGCTCAAATTATTTTCGAATTACCCCGGGCTCCGAAGACTGCGCCCGGGGCTATTTTATGCCGCCTAAAAAGCAGGCTGGTTGAATTCGTTGATAGGGCGGGCGAGCCGTAATTGAAAAGCAAGGATGAATTTCCAGTTGTAATAATGGTTCCACAGGAAAACGTCGTCGGCCCTTCCAACCCAGCGCGACCACCGCTTAGCAACCGCGAGATTCGCCCCAATCGAAACCCATACGTTATACTAATTCTTTTGGCATCTGCCAGGTTTTGCGACCTAGGATAGGACGGACAAATCTTGAATCTGATCGAATTACAAAGTGAATTGCGCGAACAGGTGCGAGCAGCCGCGCGCGAACTGTTTGCGGTCGAACTGGAAACAATTAGCGGCGAGGTACCGCCGCGCACCGAGCTGGGCGACCTGGCGTTTCCCGTTTCGTTCGAATTGGCGAAGCGCATAAAGCAGGCGACCGGCGAAAAGCGCAACCCGCGCGCGATCGCCGCGCAAATGCAGGCCAAATTGGAGGCACACCCATACGTTGCGCGGATCGAAGTGGCGGGCGCCGGTTATTTGAACGTGTTCTATGACCGCGCGCGACTGTTGGCCGATCTGGCCGCGCCCGCGGCGAAAGCCGGCGACCAAGTTGGCCCCAAGCGGATGGTCGAACACACCAGTATAAACCCCAACAAGGCCGCCCATATCGGCCATGTTCGTAACTCCGTGATCGGCGACACCTTTGTGCGCATCCTGCGGGCCAAAGGCGATCGCGTCGAGGTGCAGAACTACATTGATAACACCGGCGTGCAGGTGGCGGATGTAGTCGTCGCCTTTATCCATCTGGAGAATTTGGATCTGGATCAGATCAAGGCTCTGGACCAGAACCTGCCGGCTAACCGCTCGTTCGATTACTACTGCTGGGACCTCTACACCCGCGTCGGGCTCTGGTATCGCGACGACGATGCCAACGGCGAACCAAACAAAGAAAAGTTGGCCTTACGGGCCGAGGTCTTGCACGCCGTCGAAGCGGGCAACAACGCCACGGCCGAATTGGCCGACTACGTGGCCACGCGGAATGTCGAATGCATTTTGGACACGATGGAGCGATTGGGGATCCGTTACGACCTGCTGCCCCGCGAGTCGGAGATCCTGCATCTTCATTTCTGGGATCGCGCGTTCGAACGGATGAAAGATACCGGCGCGCTAGTTCTTCAGACCGAAGGCAAAAGCGCAGGCTGTTGGGTGATGCCGTTCGAATCGCACACCGGCACCGATGAACACGAGGCCGACAAGATCATCGTGCGTTCGAACGGAACGGTTACCTACACGGGCAAAGACATCGCATACCAATTGTGGAAGCTCGGCCGCCTGGGGTTGGATTTCAACTACCGGCCATTCCGTGCGTACCCTGATGGGCAGGAGACGTGGATCACGTCGCCCGATACCCAGACTGTCGAACATCCCGCGTTCGGCGGAGGAACGACCGTTTATAACGTGATCGATGTGCGCCAATCATACCCGCAGACCATCGTGCGCGCGGGCGTGGCGGCGGTCGTGCCGGAATTGGGCGCGGAAGCGAGCGTGCATCTGAGTTACGAGATGGTTGCCCTTTCACCCGCGGCGGCGGAAGAGTTGGGCTTTGCCCTGACGGACGAAGATCGCAAGCGGCCCTTCATTGAAATGAGTGGCCGCAAAGGTCTGGGAGTAAAGGCCGATGATCTGATCGATCGCTTGGAAGCCAGCGCGCTGACCGAAGTACAGAGCCGCCATCCGGAATTAACCTTGGATCAACAGAGCGAAACCGCACGACTGATCGCAGTCGGGGCGTTGCGTTACTTCCTGCTTAAATTCACGCGCAATACGCTGATCGTGTTTGATTTCAAGGAAGCGCTCGCCTTTGAAGGCGAGACCGGCCCGTATTGCCAATACGCGGCGGTCCGGGCGAATTCGATCTTCCGAAAATTGGATGAGGCAGCGGTTGCGTCGGCCGCAGCGTTGATCGCCGCTCAGCCCGCGGAATTGACGGCGGTTTTCGCGGCGGAAGGGGGCGACGATCTGTGGTCGGTGGCGACGTTGGCCGCGCGCCTGGACGAAACCATTGCCCAGGCCGCCGAGCAGACTGAGCCCGCGCTGCTGGCCAAATACACCTTTGCGTTGGCGAAGTCGTTCAACCTTTTCTATCATCGT
Organism: Pyrinomonadaceae bacterium; assembly: GCA_039920205.1. GTDB lineage: Bacteria > Acidobacteriota > Blastocatellia > Pyrinomonadales > Pyrinomonadaceae > JBDSEC01. The sequence continues at coordinate 5,254 of JBDSEC010000357.1, read as the reverse complement.
TACAAGATCATCGCGGAAGAAGATCCGGCACGGCGGGCAATCTTGGTAACCGTCGCCGACCTGACGAGGCAAGCGTTGACGCGAGCGCTGGCTACGTTGGGGATCCAGGTACCGGAGCGGATGTAGCTGGGCCGAAAGCGGCCGGGGTTAGGGGTCGGGGGTTAGGGGTCGGGGGCCGGGGTTTCGAGCATCCTGAAGACAGTCGGGGCGCCACCACCGTCTGGCGCGCCTTCAGCGCGCTGGATCATGTTGCGCCCTACTAGACGTTTCACATCTGGTTATTTTCTGTCAGCGTCGTCGACACGAAGAAAGGCCTACTTTTGGCGGCGGTTCCATGCCTCACCGTCGCGGTATATGTCAATATTCGATTTGCGTTTTAATTGCTCCCGTGGAGACAGTCAAAGGCGGCCGAAATGGAGGGACGGCGAATCGTTTGAGGACGATCCGCCGTTTTTTGCGTCTGCAATTACGGCAAGTTATGCCATTTTTCGTTATTGGTCTCGTTAGATTCCGAAACGATATGAGTTGAATCGGCGATCACCTTGAACGTGGTGTCTTTAAGATTCACATTCGCCGGCAAAATACCAGAAGCGTCCACGGGAATCTTTACATATTGCCCGGGTTGGATCGCCGGGATGGTCGCGACTTTTTTACGGCCAACCGCAGCCGTTCCGATCTTGCGCACGGTCAATTCCAAACGACAACTACCTGACGGCGCGTCACCATTATTTGACACATAGACATTCACGATCTTGTTGCCGTCGAATTCAAATTCATTTCCCCGGACGATCAGATCCGGCTTCGGGGCTTTCGGCGACGGCGCCGAAGCCGGAGCGTTCAATTCGCCCGGATTGTTGACCAAGAAATTCGCCGACGCGGCTGGCCACGCGCAAATAGCGATCAGCATCCCACAAACAAGTGTTCTCATGTTCTATTCTCCTTGATAACCTTCGACGTCATAGATCGAAAAAGTTGCCGATGAGGGTCGGGCCCGTGCGAAGAGTATTTGTGCCGCCAGTGAATGTCAATCATTTAATGAGTGTGTTGACTGCCGGGGGTGCAATTTAAAGTGAGAGTTGGCGCGGTTTTTTCCGACTCCCCTCTCCCATTGTTTTTTGGGAGAGGGGGCCCGGAAAAACAAAGTGCTCGTCAACCTTCAACTCGCACTTTTAATTGCACCCGGGTGCCAGGCCCTAGGTGCCGGATTGGGCTGAGCGTTTGGAGTTACGGCTTTAGCCGGCGCGGTAACGATACTAAACCGATCATGCAGCCGGCTAGAGCCGGAACTCCAAACGCATGGTTCCGCCTTGATCGCTCCACGGGAACGGGTCAGAACCGTAAGTGGTAGCGACCGGGTTCTTCCGCTATTTCACCCGCACCCGCCCCTGCCGCTTCGGCTCAGGGTTTGTGCCGGTGGAACGCCTAGCGCTCCTGCGCAACCGCAACGTAGAATCGACCGACCAAATCAATTTGCGACATGTGTCAGACAAATGACAGACAGCCGTCGTTTTGAGCGCTAGTATTCCGGTCCCGTCGACTCCCCAGGTACAATTGAATAGGGAGGAACCGATGCTAGATGCGCGGCCCAAGGTTCTTTATTTGGATGACAATCCGGACTCCCGGACGGTCATCGATTCGTTTTTGATCCTTCTCTCAATACGCGTCGTAAAAGCGCACGATCCAGCCGAAGCGCGCGTTAGAGTCGGAAAGGACCAGCTTGATCTAATTCTCTTGGATTCGTACTTTGGCGATGAGCACGGATTGAAAGTGTGCCGGGAACTATGCGCGATCTATCCGGGACGGCCGTTGATCTTCTATACCGATCCGGTCAACAACGGACAGCGCGAAAAGGCGATCGAGGCCGGTGCAACCGAGTTTGTTTCTGAGCCTCATTTTAACCCGTTGCTCAATTCGCTAGGGCGCTACGTAAATCTCTCCAAATATATTCGGTCGGCCGCTTACTGATAATGTTAAGCCGGAGACGCGCGAGTTGGCGCGGTTTTTTTCTGCTCCCCTCTCCCACTTTTTTTGGTAGAGGGGGGCCGGGAAAAAACAAAGTACCCGTCAACCTTCAACTCTCACTTTTAATTGCACCCCGTCCGAGGCTAACGCATAGATCCTTCTTCAAATAATCGACCGATTAGGGTATGCTGAATTCGCATTTTTGCGACATTCAAATTGGTTTACGGTGATCAAACTATCTCCGTCCATTTTGTACTCATTCGTTGCGCGAATGTCAGATCAAGAAGGCACTCATTTTACCCGCGGCCGATCGTCCGGGGTGACCGTTGAATAATTTCCGTTTTACCGGGTGGTGGCGCTCCGAACGCCCGTCAAACCATCTGTGCTTCAGCCAGGAGACTTTTTCATGAGATCCATCCCCCGTCGTCTATTCAATCGCGTGAGTGCGCGTCCGTTCCTGATCTTCGCGATCCTGTTGATCGGCTTGAGTTTTGTACCGGTGTTGCGCTCGGGCGCGGCAAAGTTGTTGGGACGGGTGGGCGCACCAGTGGCGGTCGATCCGGAACCCGCCGCACCGTTCTTCGCGCCCGGCGTGACGGCGACAAAGGTGGCGACGTTGGGTCCGGCCGGCCCCGGTGGCGACGAGAATGGAAATGGAAAGGTCAATCGCGGTGACACCTTGATCTACACGATCAACATAGCCAATGCCGGAGTCAGCCCGGCCGACGATGCGCTGTCCCTGTTGTTTAACGACACTATCGATATCAACACCACGCTGGTGGCGGGTTCGGTCAATGTATCGCCGTTGGCGCGCGATGATAGTTACGCCACCATCGGCAATACGCTGCTGGAGGTGGGCGTCACGCCGAGCGGCAACGTTGCGGTTTCGGTCACCAACCCGGCGACCGACAGCATCTTCGATAATGATGCGGAATTCCAGGGCGATTCCTTTACCCTTAAGTCGGTCGAAGCGGTCAATTTCGTCGCCGTCTCGGTCACCGCCGCCACAGAACAGGGCGGTTCGGTAACGGTCGAGGCCGATGGCAACTTTTCGTACACCCCGCCGGTGGGCTTTGGCGGGGCGGACGCCTTTGATTACGTTATCACCGACGATGGCCCGGATAATATCTTAGGCAATGCGGACGATCTGACTGGACCCGGACGGGTGACGATCAATGTCAACGCCGCCAAAGTTTGGTATGTGAAGAACGACGCGGCGGCTGGCGGTTTGGGCCGGTCCTCGGATCCGTTCGATACGTTGCTCGAAGCGCAAACCGCCTCGGCGGTCGGCGACACGATCTATGTCTTTTTGGGCAACGGTACGACCACTGGCCAGAACGCGGGCTTTGTCCTAAAAGCCAGCCAGCGGCTACTGGGCGAAGGCGTTGCTCTAACCGTCCCCGTCAGCGTCAACGGCGGACCCAATCCGACCACCTTACGCGTCGCCGGCACGCAACCGATGATCGGCAATTCCGCGGGCGTCGGCGTGACTGCGACGAACGTCGGAGCCATCGAGATCCGGGGTCTCAACGTAGGGGCGACCACGGACGGCATCGCGTTTACCGTCAGTAATACGGGTGCGGCCACCTTCACCGGCGAGATCGGCAACAATACGGTCCGTGCGACCGGGGCGGCCAGCGCTATTTTCGCCGGCAATCTTTCGAATTTGGCGAGCAGCGGCCGCGTCAACATTCACGATAACGTAATTACCTCGGCGAGCGTCGGTATTGGCCTGCAGCGGACGTCGGTGTCGGGCACTTTCTTTGTCACTGGTTTCAGCGGCAATTCCATTTCGGGCGCGTCGACTTTTGGCTTATCTAGTTCCGCCAACACCGCTTTCCCGATCGTTTTCGATGCCAACCCCGCCACGACTGCGTTTGATACCGTACTGGCGGGCAACACGGTGGTTGGCTCGGCCGGTGATGCGGTCTCGCTGACGGGCTTGGCGTTCGACGACGTCGCGGGCGATATATCTTTCACGGACGTAGTCGTTTTTGCGGGCGCGCCCCGGGCACTGTTTATCGACGGGCCGGGTAGCAGCTTCAACGCGGCAGCCGGTACCGGTTTCCGGATGACGGCCAACACGGGTACCGGAACGCTAGCGTCGACCTCGGGAGCGGCCATCGAGGTATTCGAGGCAAACATCAATATCGCACTGGCGTCGGTCGCGAGTTCAAACGCCAGCGTCGCCGCTTCCGGAGCCATCGGTTTTATCGATGTTAGCGGAACTTTCTCGTCCCCCGCCGGCACTCTCACCGACCCGATCGGATCCGGCGTCTTCGTTAGCGGAAACAACGTTTCGACCGCCGTGTTATCCGTAAGCTATGGCGGCACGATCACGGATGACGTTGGTTTTCCCGTGCGGGTCGAGGATATACCCGCCGCGGCGACCACCACCGTCACCCTTTCGGGCGCGGTAACCGATAACAATGACGGCGACGGCGTTGAGCAGGGCATTCGAATCTTGAACGCAGCGGGCGCGACCGTCACGTTCCGCGGCGGTCTGCTGATCCGCACCACGAATAACACGGCCTTTAGCGCAACGGGTGGGGGCACCGTAAATGTGTGCGACGAGAATCCCTGTAACCCGGCGGCGACCGGAGCCTTGGTCAACACGCTGACCTCGACCACCGGCACGGCATTGACGGTAACCTCAACAACCATCGGCGGGAACAATTTGGAATTCCGGAGCATCTCTTCGAACGGCGCAACGAACGGCATAGTTCTAAACGCGACCGGTTCCAGCGGCGGTTTGGTGGTAAAGGGAAATTCGAGCGGCGTTTGCGGTGGCCAGGTAACGGTAAATGCGCTCGGGACGCCCGCTACGGTTACCCCACCCAATACTGCCGACTGCTCAGGAGGTACGATCCAAAACTCGACGGCGGACGGCGTTTCTCTTACTTCAACCGCGAACGTCTCGCTGACGAGAATGTATGTGCTGAGTAACGCCAACGCGGGAATTCGGGGCACCAACTTAACGAACTTTTCTTTCGTCAACAGCTTTGCGTCGAACAACGACAACGCGAACGCTGTGGCGCTCGAAGCTGGACTGCGTTTTGACAATCTCCTAGGCGCTTGTGCCGTCACGAATAGCACTATAAGCGGTACTAAAGGTGACAACATTCGTATCGATAACACGAGTGGCACGTTATCGAATCTAGCGATCTCGGGAAGTGTTATCGGCGCCAATCCGGTGGGAACCGGAGCCAATGGACTCGCAGCGTTAACTCACAACTCCGCCGCCGCCACGATCGCTGTGACTAATTCCGTTTTTACGGGCAATCAAGCATCC
>JBDSEC010000356.1:0-3407 GCA_039920205.1 Pyrinomonadaceae bacterium | reverse complement strand
AATCCCGTTCGTTTAGGATTAGTTGAGCGGGCCGAAGATTACAGATTTTCGAGTGCGCGCATATGGAACAAGACACCATCAGACGACGAGCCGCTGATGGTTGATATTGATCAGATCCGATGGCGGCGCTGAAATTCGCGGCAAGCCGCAAAGAAATAATGGACTCCCGGTGAGGCAAGCCTCACCGCACTGGTCAGCGGCCGAGCCGTACCGGCAGTTGGCTCTATACGCTGGAATTGAATATGTTGTACCCTCCGCTTTAGGCCTCAGCGCTTTGGTCACCAACCGGACCGTTTCGCTGATTGCCACTTGCATCTTGGTTGATTCCTGGACGAGCCCCCCAACCCCCAGCCCCTAATCCCGCGCGCTTTCGCGCTGGCGTTTCGCTAATGGCACAGAACGCGGTATCATGTATGTTTTCGCCATTGCCGGATTTCTCCTCCTAGGCGACCGGGAAAAGTTCGGAAGTTGGTAATGCCGCATTTATGTCAGACGAAGCCATTGAAGTTCGCGGGGCCCGCGTTCACAACCTGAAAAACATCTCGTTTTCCATTCCCGTGGGTCAATTAACGGTGGTTACCGGCGTCAGCGGATCGGGTAAATCATCGCTCGCCTTTGACACGGTCTATGCCGAGGGGCAGCGCCGCTATGTCGAATCGTTGTCGGCGTATGCCCGCCAATTCCTCGAGCGGATGGACAAACCAGACGTCGACGAAGTTCGCGGAATTGCTCCCGCGATTGCCATTCGTCAAAAGAACGGCACACGAAACCCGCGATCGACGGTCGGAACCCAGACCGAAGTTTACGACTACCTGCGGTTGCTTTACGCGCGGGTAGGCCTTACCTATTGCCGCGTGTGCGGGCGCGTGGTGCAGAAGGATTCGCCGGAATCGGCCGCCACCGATACCTTGGCGGCATTGGCGGAAGGCACCCGTTACTACGTTCTCTTCCCCGCCCAGTCAGGGTTTGCGGCGGACGCCGAAACCAACGGCGCCGCAGCCGTTAAGAAAAAGCGAAAATCCGCGAAGACGGACCAGGCCACGCGCAATTTCATCACGGCTCATTTGATGAGTTTGATGCAACGCGGATTTACGCGTCTCTACGCCCACGGTTCGGTCATTGATCTGAAAACGCCCGACGATTTTACCGGAGAGGACTTCAACGAGGTCTTTGTGTTGGTAGATCGCTTGGTCGCGAAACCCGAGGCGCGTCAGCGGCTGGTCGATTCCTTAGAGATATGTTTCCAAGAGGGTCATGGCTCGGCAGTGATCGAAGTCCCGGGCGAAACGCCGGTCCGACTGAACTTCACCGAAAGATTCGAATGCAAGCACGATGGTACGGTTTATGCCGAACCCGAACCGCGTCTATTCAGCTTTAACAATCCCTTCGGCGCTTGCCCGACCTGTCAGGGATTCGGTAACACCATCGGTTTGGATATGGGTTTGGTGATCCCGAATCCGGCATTGTCGCTGGACGAAGGCGCGATCGAGCCTTGGACCAAACCACAGCATGAATGGGCGCTCACCGAATTAAAGCGTTACGCGCAGGAACACGGCATTCCGCTGAAAGTGCCGTTTCGCGATCTGCCGGGAACGGCGCAACACGCCATCATCGAAGGCGAAGGGAAATGGGCCGGTGTGCGTGGTTTCTTCACCTGGATGGAAACCAAGAAATACAAATTGCACGTGCGGGTATTTCTGGCCAAATACCGCGGCTATACCCGTTGTCCCGATTGTAACGGCGGCCGGTTGCGGCAAGAAGCACGTGATGTTCGGGTGGGTGAAAAGTCGCTTCCCGAGGTTTGCAACTTGGCGATCAAAGATGCCGCGAAGTTTTTTGAATCATTGGAGCTTTCCCCCGAACAGGAATCGATCGCCGATCGTTTGCTGCACGAGATCCGTCGTCGCCTGACCTTCTTGGTTGATGTGGGTCTGGACTACTTATCGCTGGACCGACTGGCGTCGACGCTCTCGGGGGGCGAGGCCCAGCGGATCCAACTTGCGACCAACTTGGGCTCGTCACTGGTCGGCGCATTATACGTCTTGGACGAACCGTCGATCGGGTTGCACCCGCGCGACAGCATGCGCCTGGTCAAGCTGCTTCATTCCCTACGCGACATCGGCAATACGGTGCTCGTGGTCGAACACGACTCGGAAATGATGCGCGCCGCCGATCACATCTTGGATATCGGTCCCGCCGCGGGTGAACTGGGTGGTCAGGTGATCTTCGAAGGTAACTATCCCGACCTGCTGGTCGACCAGGGTTCGCTGACCGCGCGTTATCTTCGTGGCGAGGCCGAGATCAAGGGCCCCAAACAACGCCGCGTTCCCGGCAAACGAAAGATCGTGATCGGCGGCGCCAGCGAACACAATCTGAAGGCGGTGGATGTCGAGATCCCGCTCGATATGCTGGTCTGTATCACGGGTGTCAGCGGTTCAGGCAAATCAACGTTGATCCACGATGTGCTCTACGCGGGCTGGAAAAAGCATCGCGGCGATTGGCAGGGCCGCGTGGGCGCCTTCAAGGAAATGCACGGCAGCGGCTTTATCAGCGACATTATTCTGACCGACCAGTCGCCCATCGGCCGCACACCGCGTTCAAACCCGGTCACCTATATAAAGGTCTACGACGCGATCCGCGAGGTCTTCTCGGCCACCCGCGAAGCCCAAGCGCACGGATTCGATCCGTCCTACTTCTCTTTCAACGTCCCCGGCGGGCGTTGCGAAGTTTGTCAGGGTGACGGCACCGTCACGGTCGAAATGCAGTTCTTGGCCGACGTTGAGTTGGTCTGTGAAGAATGCAAAGGCACCCGGTTCAAACCGCAGATCATGGAGGTGCGGTATCGCGGTAAGAATATTCACGAAGTGTTGAACCTGACCGTGCGCGAGGCGCTTCATTTCTTTCGCGATGTGAATAAGATCTCGTCACGGTTGAAAGTTTTGGACGAAGTCGGCCTCGGGTATCTGCGATTGGGCCAATCCGCGACGACGCTCTCGGGCGGCGAGGCCCAGCGCGTCAAACTGGCCGCGCATTTATCGAAACGCACCGGCGATAAGACGCTCTATATCTTTGACGAGCCAACTACCGGACTGCATTTCGATGACATCAATAAGCTGTTGACCGCGTTCCGTGCCTTGATCGATGTGGGCGGGTCTCTGGTCGTTATCGAACACAACTTGGATGTGATCAAGACGGCCGACTATGTTATCGACCTTGGTCCGGAAGGCGGCGCCGAAGGCGGCCAGATCGTCGCGGTGGGCACACCGGAAGAGATCATGCAGGTCCAAGCATCGTACACCGGACGATATCTGAGGGAACATTTGGGTGTGTAAGTTAGCGTTCTTGCTGTTCGATCCCGCTTGCCTGGCGTCTGCTTCAATAGAAACCTCAACTTCGATCACAATGAC
>JBDSEC010000355.1:0-5883 GCA_039920205.1 Pyrinomonadaceae bacterium | reverse complement strand
AGTTCGAGTCTTACCTGCGGAGCCAAATTCTAAAACAAGTTACGGGCGGCTTCGGCCGCCCGTATTGCGTTTCGCGAGCACGTTAACGAGCACGTAAGGCACCCAACGTAGTTCATTTACGGCACTTCGACTGAGTACGACTTGCATTTCGTCGCCGAAACAGAATCACCCTGGTCTAATCGCGCGACTCGTGCCTTATAAAGTACGAATCATCTGAGCACCTTTTGTTCGGGAAATCACTGCTGTCCAAAATAACTCGAAACGAAACGGCTGGCTATGGAAAAGGATGGGCAAAAAGCTCGTTTGGGACAAGATTGCGTTGGAGGTCTCCCTCATGCTGGCGGTTGCCTGTCCAAATCAGCAACGGGGAAACGTGAACGGTCGTAAGCCATAATTTTGCCTGCGAAATCCCTTGGTCCGGGTTGGACCGATCAACGACGGGTCAAACGCGTACGCAATTGTTGCTCGTTTGGTCCGTCGTTTAAACGCAAGGCCCATCAATGCCAACTTCTAAATGGCAGCTTAGCCGGTGGAAAACCGCTAGCTAGCTCGGTCAATGTTCGGCTAGGTGTAACAAGATTCCCACGGTTCGATGGACCAAGTAACCCCCGTCGTTCAAGAACAGGGCTTGTTAATTTGCCGCCTCGGGGCGGTTTGAGGAGACCGTAACGAGATGAACGTCCAAATCTTGAGTAAGAACTTGATCGCGCTGTTGATCGCGGCGACCTTTATTTTTGGCGGGGCCGCCAGTTCGGCCCGCGCGGCTGGACCGGACGGACCGGACCCAACCGCCAAGACCCAAACGGCACCAGTCAATGACGATTTCGCGAACGCGTCAGTGTTGGGCGGCAACAGCGGTAATGTGCCCGGTTCCACGATCAGCGGAACCAAAGAGCCAGGCGAACCGTCACACGCGCGAAACCGCGGTGGAGCGTCGATCTGGTACAAATATGTCGCACCGGCCGATTTCTTGGCCACGATCAGTACTCAAACCAGCAGTTTCGATACCACACTGGCGATATATACGGGCACGGCTTTGAACAATCTCAAGCTCGTGGCCGCGAACGATGATACGGCGTCGGGGGTCACCAGTAGCGTGACCTTTTCCGCTAAGTTAAACACGACCTATTACATCGCGGTAGATGGCTACTATAGTATGAACAGCGGGACGTTTGGCTCCGGTTCTGTCAACCTCAGTTATTCGTTCGCATTTGCTCCGAGTAATGACAATTTTGTCAACGCGATCACGCTTATCGGAACGTCCGGCAAGTTCGTTACCACCGGAAACTTCGGCGCCACGAAAGAAGCGGGCGAGCCGATCATCAGTAGTAACGACGGCGGCAGCTCGGTTTGGTATAAGTGGACCGCGCCCGCCGGCAACAAGACCTATACCTTTACCGTCGATGTCGTTAACCTAATTGGGTCGCCCTTAATTAATGGACTATGCGCCATTTATACGGGTTCGGCAGTAAACTCGCTTACGCAGGTTACCTACAACGCCGGTTTTGACGTTGATGAGCTAACCTTTACGCCCGTTGCCGGTACCACCTACTATTTGGCGTTGGATGGCTTTAACCTTGGTGCGGGAGCGCAGATCGGGACCTTTAGCATCAGTTATAGCGTAAACAAAGATAGCAAAATGGCCGATTTTGATCGCGACGGACGCGCCGATATCGCAGTCTTTCGACCGTCAACCGGAACCTGGTATTCCCTTGACAGCATTACCGATAAATTGCGTGCGGTGCAATTTGGAACCAATGGCGATCAACCGTTCCTGGGTGATTTCGACCGCGATGGCGTACCTGATTACAACGTTTTTCGCCCCTCGGCCGGAGTCATTTACACCCTCGGCGGTTTCGGCTTTCAATTTAATTATTTTGGCACCAACGGGGATATCCCGTTGTCCTACCACGACGCCCTGGGTAGTCAGTTTGCCGTTTTTCGGCCGTCAAGTGGATTTTGGTATTTTCGTTACGGATCGACGTTTTCTTGGGGCGTCAATGGCGATATTCCCGTTCTGGCAAATTTCAATTTTACGGGTTTCGACCAACACACCGTGTTCCGGCCTTCGAATGGGACGTGGTATAGCGAGGGAACGTTCCCCATCGCGATTCAATTCGGAACTAATGGCGATCGGCCCGTTCCCGCTGATTACGATGGTGACGGGCGTAAGGATGTAGCGGTTTTTCGTCCCTCGAACGGGACCTGGTATATCAGAAATAGCTCGGACGGTTCGATCACCGGCGTTCAATGGGGCGCGGCCGGCGACATTCCACAGCCGGCGGATTATGACGGCGACGGTCGATCTGATGTGGCGGTCTTTCGGAGTGGCGCTTGGTACATACTGCAAAGTAGTTCCGCCACACTGCGCACGGCGCAATTCGGCTTGCCCGGAGACATTCCGGTCAGCAGCGCATACCGCTGAGGAATGTTGGACCAGCGATGGTCCGATCAAAGATCGGATCAAATTGAAGGAAAGCCTAGAGGCGGGTGGGTGCAACGAACCGTGTTGTTTAGCCGGGTTCGTCCAACCGCTTCTTTTTTTTTGCGCAGTTCACGGCGATTCAAGTTCTTCGCCTTGCAAATCAGGGCCGCCAAGTCCCTCCTTACCAGAATAGGTAGTCATAACTCCGGTACCGACCAGGTCGCCAGTTGAATGCGTTCACCCGCGATCTCGTCGCCGGCAAAATCATCAAAAACTAGGGGGAAAGCCGATTACGTTCTGATTTCAACTTCCGTTCACGAGTCGCTCCCAAGACCATTCGAAAGGGTAGTCGCATTTTTTCGATTCAACTAAAATTGGTTGATTGCCCCGAGCGGTCACTCTGTCAGCGATTATCCTGCAAGGATAGGCGAAACGCGGCGGCAATTATTCTAACGTCAGACGGTTTTGCGTAGTTCTTCACTACTTCACCTCCAATTGGAAAGAATTGGGATTTACACTCATTATGCAACCACCGAGCTGTCTGGGTGTTTTGGATTTTGGAATGATTCACACGGTTCCAGTGACTGGCAGTCATGAGGTCAGGGGTTCGATCCCCCCTCGGCTCCACCATTCAGATCAACGATGTAGGGGTACCTAATCCGTTTGTGTGCCTCGTGTGTGCCAACCTTTCAATATACCAGTGCGGGATGGTCCAAGCTTCTTGAACCCGCGATCGGGCCACGGACAAAATACATATCGATCTCGCCTTTGTTCTTGGCCCTCACCCGGCCGCTCACTCCGACGAGGATGACTAATTAGACCGTAAGGGGCTAACTTCCATCAAACACCTGTGGTCTCGCGGTTCCTTTCGGATAACACCGCGGGTTCAATTTACTTGGTCAGATCCTGCGTAAGTAGCGCTGCGGGCCAGGTGCCATAGTAACTGTAACCGTTGCGGCGTTCGTATTCGATCTCGCTGAAGGCATAGCGGAAAACACGGTCGCGACCGAGGAAGATCGGGCGGTTGGTGCCGAGTTCATAGAAGCGCGCCCACAATAGCGGCGCGGTTGGATCAGGAACGACCCGGCGGTCGCGACGGCCATCCGGACCGGTGAATTCCTCGAGACGTATTCCGTTGATCGCCGCCGCCCGGAACCATTCGAGCGCTCCCTTGATCGCGGCGCGGATCTGTCGGCTGGGGTGATCTATTTCAATTAGAAAGCGAACAATGCCGGCGCTTTCCTCACCCGAAAGTGACGGTGGCTCGTAGTTGCGCGCCCAGGCCGGTTCGAAGGTTCGTTCATCATATTGCGCACACCAGGCCGTGAGTTTGCCGTTTTGTTTGATCTGCGTGCGCAGAATTATCTCGATTCCTTTTGCCACCGCCGCACGCGCCCGGCTGCGCCGGGTCCGATCCACAAAACTATAGGGTGCGCGTCCCGCGCCAATATCGCGTAGCAAGGTCAACACATTCACCATCGCATCATCATTGAACGTAATGTGCGAATAGTATCCGGCACGCAGCGGATAAAATTGCGGCCACCCGCCGTTGGGATATTGCGCGGCGAACAGGTAAGCCAACCCCCGATTGAATGACTGTCGATATTTGTCGTCGCCGTCGGCCTGGATCACCCGCGCCAGGAATTGCATCGGCAGGGTGGTCGCGCCATTGTCGATCGTATTCGCGACTTCGCTATCCGGCGCCGGCATTTCCGCCGGCGAATGTGGACGAACTGACAGATCGGTATTCTTGGGCCAAGCCCCCTGCGGAGATTGAAACTGCAGTACGGTGTCGGCCAGAGTGCGCGCCGCCGTCGATCGATACCACTCCGGCGGTTGATGCAGCACCGCGTCACCCCATCGGACCGGTTGATCCATAGTTGCGGGTGTCGCGCCAGATTGGCCTTTCGCAGACACCGCCGCTAGGGGAATTATGAACAAAAGTAGTATGAAAGTTTTCCGCATTGAAGTAACGGCATTCTGACGAAAGGCAGGTCCTTATGGCAAATGGAAACCCATTACATTCCTCGACCTCAAAAGGGGACCAAAATGCCGCCCCTGGGACCACGGGCGGCTCGCCCGCTTCGCGGAGAGCCACGACCTTAAAACAAAGCCTTCAACATGCCTTGGAGGCCTTCGGTTAACCAGACTCCTCCCCACCAGCGGGCGGGTCGCCCGCGCTCCCGGTGGCGGCCCACCCGCTTCGCGAAGAACCACCTTGATGATCGAAGTCCTCCAACCTGCGACGGAGGCCCTCGCCAAACCAGATTCCTCCGCAAACAGCGGGCGGGTCGCGCGCGCTCCCGGGATTGCCGGATCGTTTGGAACCTGGTCCAATTTAAGTTAGCCTTGCTCCATTCGATCACGACCATGGGAAACCAATTTACTCGAGCCATAGTTTGTCCACCCGGCGCGACTTTTGCGGACGGGTTGACCACCGTATCCCTCGGAACGCCAATTCTCGAAAAAGCAATTGAGCAACATCGCGCTTATTGCAAAGCGTTGGAAGCTGCAGGGCTAGAGATCATCGCTTTGACGCCCGACGCCGAATATCCCGACTCGACTTTTGTCGAAGACACGGCGGTGTTAACCCCGAGTTGGGCGGTTATTACCCGGCCGGGAGCGCTAAGCAGAGCAGGCGAGGTCGCGCGGATGACCCAGGTCCTGTCCAACTATTACCAAAAGCACGATGTGATCGAGCCGCCGGGTACGCTAGACGGCGGCGACATTTGCGAAATTGAAGATCGTTTTCTTGTTGGTCTATCCGATCGAACTAACGAAGAGGGTGCCCGCCAGCTAGATCAATTTCTTTTGGCGCATGATCGTGCGGCGAACATTGTAGATATCCGAGCCGTCGAGGGAATATTGCATCTCAAAAGCGGGGTTACCTACATCGGCGATAACCGCTTACTGGTGATCCGATCTTTGGCGGACAAGATAGAGCCGCAAGGCCGGGAACTAGTTATTGTGCCCGAGGGCGAGGAGTACGCGGCCAATTGCATTCGAGTAAATGACCAGCTGCTTATGCCGGCCGGATTTCCCAAACTCAGAAGGATCTTGAACGACTTGAATTACTCTACGGTCGAACTGGAAACGTCTGAATTCCAAAAGATGGACGGCGGGTTGTCCTGTCTGTCGCTCAGGTTTTGAAAGTTTATTAAGTAACCGTCAATCCCGCATAGTCGGCGAGCGAACGCGCCAGGGTCAGCAACTGTTCATTGTCGATAATTGCCCCACGCAGGTCCATCATCTCGAACTTAATGCCCTCTAACAACGAACCGCGCAGGTCGGCCCCATCCAGTTTCGCCCCGTAAAATTCGGCGCCCGTCAGATCGCAATCTTCGAATCGAACATTGCGTAGATCGGCCATCCGCAGATCGCATTCACGCAGATCACAATTCTCGAACCGCGAGTTGCGGAACGCGGTACCCCGTAACTGCGCCAGGTCGGCTTTGCAT
>JBDSEC010000354.1:0-13829 GCA_039920205.1 Pyrinomonadaceae bacterium | reverse complement strand
TTTCAAAATGCCCAGTTGCTGCATGATTGCTAAACTGTCCATTAAATTCCACGTTTCGACGATCACTCCTTCATCACTAAAAAGATGGAGGCATCATTAAGAAGATGGAGGTCCCAAAATGTTGCGACGATTTGTTTATTGGTTGGCCGAACACCCAAAACCGGTTTTGTATGTGTGGCAGTTGCAACGCGGCGGCCCATCACCCAGTTTTCCTCCGGCACGGCGTGCTCTACCGTAATTTGGATGTCCGTCCAAGTTTCGTGCAAACCAGCTAAAAAGGCGCGTATGCCGGCACGCCCTTTCTCTCTTTGTTTGGATCTCACTTCGTGATCCACCGCATAAAAAAGAACACATTCATCAACCTTTTTTTGATTGAATAGTTCCTTTGCAGTTAGATAATTCACAATTCATGATTTCCATGATTCGATCGGCATAGCGTTCATATTCCTAGGGCCAGCAACAGACAGCCGCCGACGAGCGGAGTGAGTGTATCTTTATTACCATAGGAAAACACTTTAATGTCCAGTCTGAATACGTTCGACGCGGCTCAACACACATTCGTGCAGCTTTGTTCTCCGTCACCTTGACGTCCGCCTGTAACGTGTCATCGATAAACAACCATTTTCCACTGAACAACGTTATCGGGGAAATCTTTAGCCAAAGCGCATCGACCAGATTCAGCCCTAATCAGCGTCTGAACCAGATTTGCACTTCCGTAAACCTGCAGATCCAGTCCGGGCGTTTGCTCTATCTGGTTGACCTTTTCCACAACGTCTCCGCCTAAAAACACGGAGGACTTCCATTCCGGAGAACAACCGAAATTTCCGCTTATTTGGTACGTTGTCAAGTCCCTTGATCAAGAGATCGATACGGTAGCCTTTGTGCGTTTCCGTACAGACGCGAAATCCATGACTCTGTAAATTGGAAGTGATACTTCTTGGGCCATTACCGTTCGCTTTATTCGCGATCTAACCTTCGGCCCGCACAATCGGACTTTTGGTGGACCACACCGGCGTGCTACAGCAGCAGTCCCGTGACAACGGGGCAAAACCCGTACTGACAATCCTGTAATGCAGTCGCAACGGCTGCTTATCCTTCGTTAAGTATCGGAGACATTATTGTATGCCAGAAGCCGCCGCTAAAACCGCCGCCGCCGAGCTCCTAAATACGGGGCAATCCTCGACAGCTACATCAACAGCTACATCAGCAAGCCCGTCGAATTTGAGGGTGTTTTGGATGCGACCAAGCCTTTAGGATTGTATTGGCTGGTCCTGAAAGAAAGGGCTCAGAAAAACAATAGATCCCTTTATGAGAAAACTAAGAGTGCTGCACATCGAGGATTCAGAGCGTGACGTGGCTATTATTGCGCGCGAGCTCGCTTCTGATTACGAGACAGTCTCAAAACGCGTCGAGAATGCCAAGGGACTGCGTGAAGCCCTGGCCGAAAACGTTTGGGATGTGATCCTTTGTGATTCTGTAATGTCCCGGTTCGACGCTCTTGCTGCGCTCAAGCTCCTCCAAAGCACGGGAATAGACATTCCCTTCATCGTTATTTCCGGCACCGTTGGCGAGGATTTCGCGGTCAAAGCGATGGTGGCCGGAGCGAATGATTACCTGACGAAGGAAAATCTCTCCCGGCTCGTGCCCGCAATCGAACGGGATTTGAAGGATGTGGAAAATCGTCGTGAACGAAAAAAAGCAGAAGCCAGCCATAGGGCGTCTGAGGAGCGCTTGCGAGCCATATATGAAGCGGAACCCGAATGCGTCAAATTGTTGGGGAACAAAGGCGAATTACTTGATATGAACCCCGCTGGGCTTGCAATGATCGGCGCCGATTCGTTGGAGCAAGTCCGGGGAAAATCAATCCTCCACGTCATCATGCCCGAATACCGGAAGGCTTTTTCGGCGTTGAATAGGAAGGTGTTTAAGGGCGAATCTGGAACGATGGAATTCGAGATCGTTGACCTGAAGGGCGAGCAGAGGTGGCTTGTGACACACGCAACGCCGCTCTTAAATGACCAGGGCGAGGTTGAGGCCCTAATCGGGGTCACCCGCGACATCACTGAGCATAAACAAGCGGAAGCCGAGCTGAGCAAGAGCCGCGAGCACATGGCGCGTGCTCAAAAAGTGGCGAAACTGGGCAGTTGGGAAATGGATCTGTCCACGATGGACCTGATCTGGTCGGACGAAACATATCGAATATTTGAAAGTGACTTCGATAGCTTTCAACCGACGTATCAGGGCTTTCTAAAGTTTGTACACGCGGATGACCTTGCCGCGGTTGACAAGACTTTTATCGATTCGGCTTCTCAATATTCTAATTGTTCAATAAAGCATCGAATCTTGATGCCGGACGGCCGCATCAAGTTTATCGACGAGCAATGGGATATCCTCCGCGACGCGGATGACCGAGCGGTGACAGCTGTCGGGACCTGTCAAGATATAACGGCGCGCACTTTGGCCGAAGCGTCGCAGCGCGAGTCAGAGGAGCGGCTCCGCCTTTTGTTCGAACAGATGAGGGACGGATTTTACCTCACCACTCCAGATGGACGTCTGTTGGATATAAATCCCGCGATGGTAGAAATGTTCGGATATTCGAGCCGTGAAGAAATGCTGAAAGTGGACGTGACGCGAGATCTATATTTTCCCCGCGAAGAAAGAAAAAGTCGGGCTTCGGACGCAGAGGCCTATCGAATGCGCCGGAAAGATGGTTCCGCGATCTGGGTCGAAGATCGCGGACAGAATAAATACGACGAAGAAGGAAATATCGCATTTCATCAAGGCATCCTGCGCGATGTCACGGAACGTAAGACGGCGGACGAAAAATTGATAAGGAGCGAAGAACAATATCGTGATCTTGTTGAGAACAGTCGCGAGATGATCTGCACGCATGATTTGGAGGGGCGGCTACTGTCGGTAAACAGGGCGGCAGCTGAAGTCCTTGGCTACAACCCAATGGACAACGGCGGTGGGGAAAATCTCAGAGATATATTGGTGCCCGAATTCCGGGACCAGTTCGATGATTACCTTACTCGCGTTCGCCGTGACGGTTTTGCCGATGGTTTGATGATTATCCAAACGAGTACCGGTCAACGCCGCATCTGGGAATATCACAACACCCTTCGTACGGAAGGTGTTGCAGTCCCGATGGTGCGAGGAATGGCTCGCGACATCACCGACAGTAAGCGGGCCGAGGAGGAACGGCAGCTGGTTTTTGATATTGCCCAGGGCGTTATGGCGACACCCGATCTTACCGAGTTGTTCAAACTTATTCACCGCTCAATCGGTAAACTAATGTACGCGGGGAATTGCTTCATCGGGCTTCATGACCGGGTAACTGATTTGTTGCATTTTGAGTACTGCGCCGACAAGTTTGATCCTGTTCCACCACCCCAGCCGCCTGGCAAAGGATTCGCCAGTTATGTGCTGCGCACCAATCAACCTCTGCTGCTGACGAAAGAACTCAGAGATCGAATTAATAGGTCAGGCGAAGTGGAGAGGAGCGGGAGATCCTCTGCTTCCTGGCTGGGTGTGCCACTGCGGACGCCGTCGGGTGCCATCGGTGTCCTGGTCGTACAGCACTACGAGGACGAGGACGTTTACAGCCAGCGCGATCTTGAGTTCCTTACTTCGGTCGGAGATCAGATCGCTATGGCAATTGAGCGCAAGCTGACGGATGAAAGTCTGCAAAAAAGCGAGGAACGCTACCGTGACCTGGTTGAGAACGCATACGACATGATCTATACCCGTGATATTGACGGGAACAACACATCGATCAACGCCGCGGGCGAAAAGTTGACGGGCTACACACGTGACGAATTCCTGCAACTGAACATGAGCCAAATAGTAGTACCCGAGCATTTCGAACGGGCTAAGGAAATAATCGCTCAAAAGGTCGCCGGTAACGAAGGATCAACCTATGAAATGGATATTCTGGGGAAGGATGGCCGCCGGATAACACTAGAGGTCAACACCAGAGTGATGCATTACCACGGAGTTGCCGTCGGGGTGCAAGGTATTGTACGAGACATCACCGAACGCAGAATGGTCGAAGAGCAATTGATAAAGAGCGAGGAACAATATCGCGATCTGGTCGAAAACGCTCACGACATAATCTATTCGCATGATCTCGAGGGGAATTACACGTCGATCAACGCGTCGTGCGAGCAGATCACCGGTTACACAGCGAAAGAAGCCCTTAGCATGAGTTTTGTGGACATCCTGGCACCGGGACAATTGGAAAATGCAAAAGAAATGATCGCGTTAAAGATCAGGGGCGAAAGTGTCAGCTCCTTTGAACAAGAGATCATTGCGAAAGATGGCCGGCTGATAACTCTTGAGATCAATACCAAGCTAGTATCGCAAGAAGGCGTGCCGGTCGGCATTCAGGGCATCGCCCGTGACATTACCCAGCGGAAACTGGACAGCCAGGCGATCAAACAGGCCGATGAGCGGGCGATCTTCGACTACGAGCAACTCCTCGAGAGGGTCGCGTCCCTGGCACTCGTTCTGGGCAACGCCCGCGAGCTGAAGCCTATTTTCGAGGCTCTCCGGGGATTTGCCTCCGTTTCCGCTCCCATGAACGCGATGTTCATAACACTTTTCGACCCAGAACATGGTGTACGCAATGCTGCCTATGCGTGGAGCGAGGGTCATGAGGTCGACATTAATACTCTGCCGCCGATGGAGATGACCGGCAGCCCGCATAGCCGTGCCGTGGCCGAAAACAAGATCATCGTAACAGACGATTTTCAGTCCGCGACGAAGGGCCAGCCGGGCGTCAATGTAGGGTTAGATATCGATCCGCGTCTGCCTCGATCGTCGCTCGTGGTGCCGATGTCCGTGATGGGACGTGTCGTTGGCGGTGTCGAGATCCAGTCCCTGGAGCTCAAGGCGTATACAATGTCGCACGCAACCGCGATCCAGTTGGCCGCCAATCTTGCCGCGAACGCGATCGACAACGTGCGTCTCATAGATACTGAGCGGTCGCAGACCGAACAGTTGAGGCAATCGCAAAAACTTGAATCTATAGGTCGGCTGACAGGCGGAATCGCTCACGATTTCAATAATATGCTGACTGCGATCAACGGATTTAGCGACCTCAGCCTACGGCAATTAGACAACGACCATCCGGTGAGTCACAACCTCGGAGAGATCAAAAAGGCGGGAGAGCGTGCCGCAACGCTAACCAGTCAGCTGCTTGCGTTTAGCCGCAATCAGATATTGCGGCCGGAAGTGGTCGTCATCAACGATACGAGCAATATGCTTAAACGGGTTATTGGCGAAGACATTGAGCTTGTAGCCATTCTTAAAGACACAGTGGGCCTAGTCAAAGTCGATCCCGGGCAACTTTCGCAAATAGTGATAAATCTGGCCGTCAACGCTCGTGACGCAATGCCTGGCGGCGGAAAGCTTACTATCGAGACGGCGAATATTTTTCTGGAACCGGACTACGCACTTCAACATTTGGGCATTCTTCCGGGTGCATCCGTTGTGCTTTCGGTCAGCGATACTGGAACCGGAATGACGGCCGAGTTGCAGGAAAAGATTTTTGAGCCCTTCTTTACGACAAAAGAAGTCGGCAAAGGGACCGGGCTTGGCCTTGCCACAGTCCACGGCATTGTCAAACAGAGCGGCGGCGACATATTTGTTTACAGCGAGGTCGGCCACGGTACGACCTTTAAGATCTATCTGCCCCGCGTTATGGAAGAATCAGATATTGTCGAGGCGAATTCCGACCTTAAAACCGAGTTTGCGATGGGAACCGAAACGATATTACTGGTTGAGGATGAGGACCTGGTTCGTTCGCTCTCGCATCAGATCCTTGAAACTTGCGGTTACACAGTAATAGAGGCGCGAGACGGGATCGAGGCTCTTGAGCTAATGGAGAAAAAGGAGATCCATATAGATCTTTTATTCACGGATGTTGTTATGCCGAGAATGGGAGGCCGCGAACTCGCCGAAAAACTCCACTCAAAGATTCCCGATCTTCCGGTACTCTTTGCCTCCGGCTATACTGACGACGCAATTGTTCGTCATGGCGTACTCGAAACAAACGTCAATTTCATCCAAAAACCATTTCCGCTAGACGACCTGGCCCGGAAAGTTCGCGAGCTGTTGGATGCTAAGAAGTAATGGCCATTCCGTCAACCTCATTGATCCAGACACTCTCACCCTGAAATTGATTCTGTTCAAGGAACTTGTCCAAATGGTCGAGATAAGTTATCCCCATCATTAGGTGATTTCCCATTTATGATTTCGCTAATTCAGCATCCATTCCCGATGGCTAAGACTTTTTACATGCTAGCGGCAGTTGAGCTAATCAACCTTTCAAAATGCCCAGTTGCTGCATGATCGCTAAACTGTCCATTAAATTCCACGTTTCGATTATCTGTCCTTCATCATTGAAAAGATGCAAGTCCCAAAAAGTTGCGACGATTTGTTTATTGGTTGGCGGAACACCCAAAACTGGTTTTGTATGTTTGGCAGTTGCCACGCTGCGGCCCATTACCCAATTTTCCTCCGCCACGGCGTTTTCGACGGTAATTTGAATATCCGTCCAAGTTTCGTGCAAACCAGCTAAAAAGGCGCGTATGCCGTCACGCCCTTTCTCGCCTTGTTTGGATCTCACTTCGTGATCCACCGCATAATAGAGAACACATTCATCAACCTTATTTTGATTGAACAGTTCCTTTGCTTTAAGATAATTGGCTTTGTTTCTTGCTGCTGTTTGTAATGCGTTTAGTTTTTCCATGTTAATTATTGATCTTTCCAAATCCCGCAGTAACACCTAAGGCGGATCGCAGCCTGGCTCTCCCTAATTTGTATGGTTGAAATATCTTCCCACGGAATTAGCTCTTTACGGTTTCCCGGGACCAGATCGCCTCTGAAGCGTCCATTCCCACATATTCGAGCGCCTGCTGTTCGTTGGCGAACGTGCGAAACTGAATGGCCTTTCCGTTGCGAAAGGCGTAGACGTCGGCGACGCTCCCGTCGAGAAATTCCGATCGGTCTTTTAGTCTCACTCGTATAACCAGGAACACAACGATCTTATTGCCGGCGATTAGGAACCGTTCCGGCTCGCAGCTGCCTTCCGCCCAGGTCGAGCGCCCCTTCGCAACGTGTGCCTTCACTGCGTCAATTCCGTGATAGGTCCCGCCTCCCGGAAAATCGTCCGGTTCGATCCGCTCGATCTCCGGGTCAAAAGATTCGACGAAACCCGAAACATCGTTTCGGTTGAGTGCGGCGTAGGCTTCCCTAAGCGCCTGCGTTTCAGCCGCCATTGACGGCGCGTCGGATCCGTCGATGCTTGCTTGAGCTTCAGCAGTCATGGTGTTTCCCCTAAAATTCGCATTAACAGTAAAGTTCGCCGCCGGAAAATCCGTAACGCCCAAGTCGCCCTCACCATTCCAATCCGCGGGAAGACTTACGCACCGATTGAACCCGCACTTTCATAGGCTGGTTTCGGCAAACCCTATTTCTCACCTTCGTTTTGAAGGTTAAACCGCGCTGATCGTGACGTAATACCCGTCCGGATCGCGGAGTGAGAACTCCATAGTTTGAGTGCCCGGGTTCAGATTAGGCTCCTCTTCGAGTTTGGCGGCGAGCGAGCGTGCCCTTTCGAGCGAGACCTCATAATCATCGACCCGGAAAAATAAGAGAAGGCCGTTGCCGGGGGTTGCGCTTTCCGCACTTTCCAACGACGGATGATCATGGGCGCCCCACGCGTGAAGGCAAAGTAAGACCGTTCCGTCCGCATCTACTAGCTGGCCGAAGTAGTCATGGGCGGGAGCCGTCGCCGGCAAACCAAGCAGCGACTGGTACCACTTGAAACTGGCCGCCACATTACGAACTCCGATAATTGTCCACAATCGCTTCACAATGTCCCTCTGCTGTCACGTCTTCCCCAGGCCAACCAGGTCGAGCCTCGATAAGAATCCGCTACCACCCAGGCGCACGTCGTCAATACTATAGAGACAACAAACTCACCCCACTGAAAGGCATTAAGGTGACCCACTATCACCTTTGGCACCCAGATCAGCAACGTGAGCAAGCCGATCTGCAGCGTAACCAGCGCGACGGCCAACCGTGCAAACACGCCAGTGATCATCGCCAGGCCGGCCGCGATGAAGGCGCCGCCGGTGAAATAAGCCCAGAATACCGGCCACAGCATCCAACCGGGTACTAACGGTGCGGTGGCCTGAAGATAGATAAAATGGGCCAAACCAATAGGGATCAAACCCAATCCGAAAAGTATCCTGGCGATTCGAACGCTGGTAGCACCGGTAAGTAAACCGGAACCCCGTTCGGCCGCATTGTTAGCCAGCGACGAATACAATATCCAGGCGCTGGCGGCCAAGATCGCGGCCGAACTGGATGACCACCACGTACCCACACCAAACGAGACGGCCATCATGGGCAACCTCAATAGCAGCAGCCAAAGCAGGAGATAGAAGAACAGTACACGCGCGGCAAACACCGCGGTGCGCCGCCAGAACAGGCCAACACCGGCGGCGATGCAAACAATTGAACAGAGATAGGCCAGCGCGTGGCGCGCCGGCATCGATTCAGGCACCGGTTCCCAACCCGGAGCGAAATCGCCGTTGACCAAACCAAGTATCCCCCAGCCGATCAGGACCACCGCAAAGACCAGGTGAGTTATTCTTTTGCTACCCATCGTATTCAGTCCTCGATCGCCGCGATGCCAAGTCGCTTGAATTCCGCTAGGCGATCCCGCATCGTTTTGAGTTGTTCGGGTGAGTGCCCAACCCAATCCGTAACCGCGACCGAAACGCGAAGTGGCTCGCGGGTGCGGTATGACTTCGTCGGATCGCCCGGGAATTTCTTGTCGGTCAGATTGAGATCGTCTTCGTACGTTCCCGTGGGTTCCACGACGTAGAGCCGACCGGACCCGTCGCCGACTGCCAATTCGGCTTCCCAAATGGCCGCTTCTAATGTAGCGGCAAGCCGCTACAGCTTTGGTTCAGCCCATCCTCAACCTTTGCGAGCCGCCTCGATCGCGGCTATGTCGATATTTTTCATCGTCATCATTGCGTCGAACGCGCGTTTGGCGACGGCGGGGTCTGGGTCAGTTACCGCTTTGGTCAGTGCGATCGGGGTGATCTGCCAGGACAATCCCCACTTGTCTTTGCACCAGCCGCACTGACTCTCTTCGCCGCCGTTGTCCACGATGGCGTTCCAATAGCGGTCCGTTTCCTCTTGGTCGGCGGTTGCCACCTGAAAGGAAAATGCTTCGCTGTGTTTGAACATAGGTCCGCCGTTCAGGCCGAGGCAGGGAATTCCCAATACCGTAAATTGGACGGTCAATACCACACCCTTCTTCCCGCCCGGAAAGTCCCCCGGCGCCAGGTGTACCGCGTCCACGGACGAATCGGGAAAGGTCTCGGCGTAAAACCGGGCGGCTTCCTCGGCGTCATCATCGTACCAAAGGCAGATCGTATTCTTTGCTGTCTTCATAAGGTCGTTGTTTCCTTTTCAAAAGTCTCGAATTCGAGGGCGGTTGGTCATCAATTTAGGAGGTACCTGATATTGAAGTCAAGACCATGCACCAAGAGTGCTCCCTGCAGGGCGCAATTAAATCGGCGAGTTGGTATTTACAACGACGGTTGTCTTTCTTGCGCTGAAGGCACACGACGAAAATAGCCAGAGGCAGTACTATGCGCTGCCTCTGGACAGACCGATTAAGTGCTTGCGCGCTGAAGGTGTGCCACCCAAGCCTGGCGCACCTTCAGCGCGCCAGATCAATTCGCAACTTACCAGACGTTTCACATCTGGCTATTTTCTGTCGGCGTCTTCGACGCGTGAAGTACGGTTTTAAAATGAGCGTGATTATCTCACGCCCGTCCGAAGCTGAGATCGTTTTGTCGACCAAGGGCGTCACCTCCATGATTTCAATCTCGGACGTGTCCGGTTCGGTCCGCTTCAATGGCTGGCTGACGTCCGACAATTTTCGTTGATCTTGGGTTCCTATTGGCTGGCGTTGAAGTTGAGGTCATTGATCTACGACGTCAACCTGTGATCGTGCGTTGCTGCATACGATCAAAATAAGCAAGATCAGGATCCGACTAGCTCTCAAAGCGGTGGCCTCCTGCCCGCGAAGGTCGATCTGAAAAGTTGACTCTAGAATCTAACCCGAAAAGTTCGTTCCCGCTTGTACGAAACAGATCGGTTTCCAACATTTAGGCGCGTTTGATATCAAGGTAAACGTCGACAATTTGACGCGCTTCGGAGCTGAATTGGTCTAGTTCCGCCTCAGTCAAAAACCCCGTGTTCACAATAATTGCTAGCGCAATGAACGCAGTGGAGCGACGCAGGTCATTGAAAGCGGCTGCGATGGCCTTATCGCGGGTTTTCATCAACTGATATACTCTTAAGTACCGATCATGACAACTGCCGGTACTCGATCCCGCTAGGTCCTGCACCTCTTCGAGAATGCGCTTACAAAATCTTTCCAGTGCGACCTCATGTAGACGCCGGAACAATTTCCAGTCCTTTTCGGTTATTTCGTTGGGCATACATCTGACCTCCTATGAGATAGTTAGTATGATTAGTTGCTCAGCCCGGGTAGATCGTACCCGCTTCGACGAAGCACAATGGATTGCCCCAGGCATCGGCGGCGTAAAATGAACGCTCGCCCCAGGGCCGCACGGTGATCTGTCCGCCGGGTGCGCCGTGAACGCTTTCTTGCGAGACGCAGCCGAGCGCTTCCGCCCGCGCAAAGATCGCGTCCAGGTCATGGACCGTGAAATACAATGCTTTGGCGGCCGGATGGGGCGCGCCCGCTGCCGAAACATCGACGACTTGAAGTGTTACCGCGCCGGTCGTGAAATAAACTCGCGAGCCGGCCTGCCGGCGGCCTTCCAGACCAAACAACTGGCTATAGAAATCCGCCGCTTGGTCCAGATCGCCCACTTCAATATTCAAACGGAACAAACTCGGGACGTCTGCGCTATTTTCCTGATTCGACATCTTTCACTCCTTGCTCCGCAACTAATGCGGGCTATTTAGAAAACCAATTCAGCCAATCCCGTACGAGTTCCAATCGTTTTCGTTCGAGATGATAAATATGATGGCGACCCTGCTGTTCATGCCGGAGCAGACCGGCCGTTTCCAACACGCGAATGTGGCGCGTCGTAGTGGGCCAAGCCGATTCAAACATCTCAGCGATCTTTCCCGCCGTCATGGTCCCGCCCTCGAAATAAATGGTCAATAATATCCGCCGGCGCGCGGGGTGTGCCAAGGCGGAAAAGATCGCTTCGTACGCATCCATCCGCGCCGTCGGTTCTTTAGCCCCACTTTTGCGTTGAACCATGTGGAGTATATTTAGCAAAACGGCTAAGTAATGTCAATCGGATTGTTGGCCCGCTGCGTAATTGAAAACGCCGGGCAAGGTGATCGATCGGTTGAAGGCAGCGAATCTAGGGGCATCTGAGGTAGCAAGCCTGAAGTGGAAGGTTCCGGCTGAAGCGGGGGCTACGAAAGTAGGCCAATCATCGTAGCTTCTTCAGGGGATGGTTTCGCACTAGGCGCAAACCAGAATCCCCTCCTTGGCTAAGGCGGGGTATGATCGTAGCGAACGGGGTGGTTCGTCCTGAAAATGTTCTTCAGTCCGATCTTAGATTTCGCAGAACTACCACCCCACGGCCGCAAGCGGCCTACCCCACCTAAGCATAGGAGGGGAGTTCCTTACTTAGTCCGTTTTGACGTATTCGCTTTGGACCATTCCGCTTGGGAACGAACGGGTGTTTACGTGTTCGAAGCGAACGTCCTGCGGCAGATCGCCGAACAGCGGGATACCGTTCCCCAAAAGGACGGGTATTCGGGTAATGGTCATGCGCTGGATCAAACCGGCCTCGAGGAATCGTTGGATCGTAATGCCGCCGTCTATATAGAGGTGCTCGAAACCGCGGGCTGCTAGTTGTTCAACGACTTCTTGCGGCGTCGCGTTCATTAATTCGCAGACCACACCGTCGGGCGCCGCTAATTCCGACATCGTGGCGCTGAGAACGATCACCGGTTTGTTGCCGTAAGGCCACGTCTCAAATGCTGCGACTACGTCATACGTCTTGCGTCCCATAACCAGGGCATCAACTGACGCCATGAATTCGGCAAAACCGTGCGGTTCGCCGCCGTCAGATGGGAGCCAGTCCAGCCCATCATTCGCCCGCGCGATGAATCCGTCCAAACTAGTAGCGATGAAAATTGACGATCTCATTTGATTCCTTTCGGTGTCCGGAAAAAACCGATTGACGCTACGATCAAGTCGAGTGGCATATTAGACCCAACGGAAACGAATCACTAACCGGTAGGGCCGCGCGTGAGCGGTGGTATTTGATAGTGTAGTTGGCCCTGATGCGATCTTTTACGTTTCCGTTTACTGATCTCGTCAGGTCACGAGCGGGTTAGGCATTGTTCAACTTCGCAACGAGTACTTATTGTCACACCCAACGTGATTCCCAACGGTTAGTCCCGCTACCGGCAGATTTACTGGATTATCTCAGTCATTACCCATATCTTGAATAGTACACGGTATTTTCGGCAGTTTGATGGTTTCCCCCAAAGCGATGTTTTACGAAAGTGCGCGGTTCCCCCTGCTCCTTGGTGTTTTGCTGACGCTTCTCGCGTCGGCCGGAACCGCCAGTGCACAGCTCAAATGCCAGGTCACTTGCCCGGACGGAACATCGCTGCCGGTGTCTTGCTCCTCAAAGATCGACCCGTGCCCTTTGCGCGATCTCGCCACACCGCCCGCCTTTGGTTCACCCGAATGGCAGGCCGTATTCGGCCGTTACGACGATGTGCTCTCACGATTGCGCCGCTATGTTCCGACCCTTTTAAAGGATCAAAAGGCGCCGGCCAAGTACGACATCCTGCGCCTGCGATCGAGCGAGCTATACCTTGATGCGGCATTTCAGTTGGACACTCTGCTGCTGCGAAATCGGTGGTTGGGTGCGCAAAATCTGGAGTTGGAACGCGAACTGCAGGCATTGCGAAGCCGCGCGGCGGAACTGCGCAAACACAAGTTGAGTCTTCCAACCGAAAAGGCCGTAGCCAATGCGCAGTTGGCCCTGGCCCGCCGCGAAGCCAGTTCAAAACGGGCGCCGATTCTGAACATACAGGCCGCGGCCGACGCGATGCGCCTGCGGGCAGACCGCGCGGCGCAAGATTGCATTTATTGGCTGGCCGTTGCTACGCCGCCGGAATTGCGTCCGTTGGGCGAATCGGCACTCAGTGGTCGAATCCGTGCGGTACAGGATCGCTTAAGCTGGACCGAAGAACCACCGGCCGCACTGGTCCAGATCTCGCGTTCGGTACCGGCGGCACAATTCAACGAAGTCCCATCGCGCCGGCCGTCGCCACCAGGGTCAGCTTACGATCGGATTGCGGCCGCCGAGGCTCTACTGCCGCAATTCGCCGATGCGCTCGATCTCTTACAAAGAAATGAAGTCGGATTCGCCCAGCGTTTTCGTTCCATCGATCCCGCGCGCGCGCGGGTTAGCGCTTTAATGAACGCGGTCGCGAACAGTCAGGGCGAGTTGAATCGCTTGCGCGCGCAGATCGCCAGCCAGACCACCACTAAGGCGGATCTGCAAACTAATGGATCGCGAGCCGTTGCGAATCTGCGCCGCGCCGCGGCCGAGGCTTTTGTGTTGGAGGCCTATCGCGATCGGACCTTGATCCCGGATGTGCGGCGGTTCTTGAGTGCAAATCGCGTCAACCGAACGTTGGACCATGCTGCGCTGGTGCGTATCTACACGACTAAAGCGAGCCTCTTGCCGCAACCCCATCGCGGAAATTACCTAGAATTGAAT
>JBDSEC010000353.1:0-3223 GCA_039920205.1 Pyrinomonadaceae bacterium | reverse complement strand
GCTTCAACGCCGTTCCTGCGGGGTCGATCGAACCGATCACGGGCGAGATCCTGCCGGGCCAAGCTGGGCAATTTGGAAAGATCATCTCGACCAGCAACAATCCGCGCATCATTCAATTTGCCGTGAAACTTAATTTCTAACGATGCGGGCTTTATTCGTCCATTGCATTTGTCAGCAATGGCGGCTCGTCGACCATTGCTTCTTCAAGCAGTTCGATCTGCTCATCGACGGGCGCATCCTGCACTTTACGCAATTGGCGTTCGATGCCACGGCTCTTTTGACTCGCGTCGTCGATAACGTTGGTAGCTTCGACTAATTTCTTTTTGGTCTTGTCCAGGATGTCACCAAATTTACCGAACTGGGTTTTGACCTCGCCCAATATCTGCCACACTTCGCTGGATCGTTTTTCGACCGCCAAGGTGCGGAATCCCATCCGCAGACAGTTCAGGAACGCAGCTAGGTTGGTCGGCCCGACGATCAGTACTTTTAGATCGCGCTCTAACATAGAGCACAGGGCGGGTCGCCTTAATATCTCGGCATAGAGGCCTTCGGTGGGTACGAACATAATGGCAAAGTCGGTCGTGAACGGCGGGTTCACATATTTGTCGGCGATGGTCTTGGCATTCTTGCGGATCGAGAGTTCGAACTGTTTGGCAGCAGCTTCGGTCTCACCGTCGGCCGCGACCAGTTCGTAGGAATCCAGCAGACGCTGATAATCTTCGTTGGGAAACTTGGAATCGATCGGCAACAACAACACTTCACCATTGTCACCGCGCCCGGGCAGTTTCACCGCGAACTCGACCCGCTCCAAACTGCCCGGTTTGCAGACCGCGTTCGCTTCATACTGTTCCGGGGCGAGTATCTGTTCCAGGATCGCGCCCAGTTGGATCTCGCCCAAAGTCCCGCGCGTTTTTACGTTCGATAGGACCTTTTTCAGATCGCCGACGCCAACCGCCAACGTCTGCATTTCGCCCAAACCTTTGTGGACCTCTTCCAGACGCTGGCTGATCAATTTGAACGATTCGGAAAAGCGGCGTTCGACTGTGGCCTGCAGCTTTTCGTCCACGGTGTGGCGCATCTCTTCCAACTTTTTCGCGTTGTCGGTCTGCAGCAGTTGCAGGCGCTGGTCCACCGATTGGCGAATGGCTTCGAATGAACCGGCGAGTTCGGTGCGGCTGAGGTGCAAGGACTTGCTCAATTCTTCGCGGCTGCCGCGCACACCGTCGCCCAACTCACGCCGGTTCAACGCAGATTCCTCGCGCACGGATTGACCCACGCGCGCGATCTCTTGATTAAGTTTCGCGATCTCGGGCACGACTTGGCCCACCGCATTCCCACGCCGCGTCCAGACCAAAACGGCCAGATTTACGGCCAGGAGAAGCAGGATCATCAACAAGAGGGCGGTCGAAATATCCATATGGGCGACTCTAAAATTACGGTTCCGTGACGGCCAGTCAAATTTATGCCGGATCAGCGCGGTTTACAAGCAAGCGACGAAGAAGGGCAAAGCTAAGGACGCGATATTGTTTGCGGCTCCGCCTTTAGGCGGAATCGTTCCAAACCAATTTTAAGGGACGCTTACCGTACCGTTCCGCCTTAAGGCGGGGTTACGAACCGTGGCGGATCTTCGACGCGAAGCAATGGGAGAATGGTTCAATCGATAGTCGCGATATGGGAATGATACAAATGAATTAAAAAGGGCCGATTCCCGAAAGAACCGGCCCTTTAAGATTAATGCGGCTACTGTCCTCACCCCAGCAGCCGCGACATCATCCAAGAGGATGATGGGCGCCAAACGTTCAGCTCAGCGCCGGTTGAAAGTATTATAGTCAGATTCCCGAAAGAAATGCAAAGCCTAAAATCCATATTTTGGTTAAGCCAAAACGCGTCCTGCCGGGGGCTCTAAGGCGCCGGATCCAAGCGGGTTAGGATGAACCTCTGAGCCGTCTCGCGGCTTGCACCAAACCCCAAATTGCCTTATTAATTAGGTGCGGACCCCTGCTTAAACTATCTCAGGAAAACCGTTAAATAGGAAAGAGTACTTATGTCAAAGCTTGTCTATCTCTGTTTAGGAATTGCTTTATTGGCCGTCCAATTCGGATGCGGCGGCCGAGGGGCCACTAACGCCAATGCCGCCAACACGGCAAACCCGGCTAACCCGAATAACCCGGTCAATCCCGGAAATCCCAACGATCCGAATGCGCCCCCGCCAAACGTTAATGGTCCGGGTGGCGAAACGATCGCGGCTCCGGGAAAGAACGGAAAGCCCCCGCTCTCGAGCACCAACGAAACGGTCACGCAGCCGCCCGCGGACAGCAGTGGAATATCGTTCGCGGCGATGGATTTTCACAGCGCATTGCTGCATGGCAATAAGGATCAGTTGGCGGTCTTGATAGCGGACGAATTCAAGGGAACACAAGCGGATGGTTCGGTACAAAATAAGACCCAGTTGCTGGCCGGCGCGAAACCTTCCACGATGATGTTCCAAGCCAATGTGAACCCGCCGCAGGTCAAAGGGGACAGCGCCACCGTGACGGGAACCATCACTTTGATGGGAGACGACCCGAAAACGGCGGCCAGCGGCCAGGTGCTGAAATTTACCGATATATGGCGAAAGCATGGGCCTAAGTGGCTGGTCGTCTCAACGACCATCTCTAAATAGCCGATCCCGTTCACGCGATCCGGTGTGAGGAAAAACAATCGAGCGCAGGATACGCATTGCCTGTTAGCGTATCCTGCGCTCATTTGTTGGTGCGACAACTTACCGTCGCACCATTCACTTATCGGCGTCGCCAAGAAAATCTTTAGCGGCCGAGCGAAAAAACTTCACTTACTTCTCAGGCGCCCATCCATCACCACGCCGGCGATCTGACCGGCGGGATCCAGCACTGCCACCATCCCGACTTCGTTTGACTTGGCCTGTTCCAGCGCCGAGCGCAAAAGGGTATCCCGGAAGACGAACATTTCCGGCGTTACGGGGCGCATGACCTCGGCAACGCGGACCCGATGCCAACGTTCACGCGGCAATTTCTTTAGGTCGATAAGTGTAACCACGCCATGCAGCTTACGATCTTGGGCGACCAGAAAAGCCGTCTGTTGATGAACCGGCAAAACGTTATCGATCAGTTGGCTGACCAATAACTCCGGTTCAATGGTAAATGGTGTGGTCATGACCCCGCCCGCGCTCAATTGCTCGACCCCGCGGGAATATCTCACCACTTTT
>JBDSEC010000352.1:0-2784 GCA_039920205.1 Pyrinomonadaceae bacterium | reverse complement strand
AAACCAACTGCCACTGGACTGTCGTCCGCGTTGGTGTCCATCAGATCTTTCATATGTGCCCACCAACGACGGCATACTTCGGTAGTCGCCACCTGTGCCCACAACTCCTCAGATTCGATCTCGACGTAGCCGAATAGCTGGTTAGTCGCAGCATCCAGAAAGATCGAATAGTTGTGCGCGCCGTGCTGCGTTAGCACCGCCGCCAATTCCGGCCAGATCGGGTTGTGCCGCCGTTCGTACTCGTCGCGATTACCCGGCTTCAGCGACATTAAGAAGGCTTTGCGAATCATGGTTATTTCGTTTGCAAGACCTGCACAGTGCTGTCATTGATCTCGAACTTGCGATTCTTCAACAATTGAAGGATCTCAGAGCCTGCCAATAGCGCCGGTCCATAACCATGCGCGGCGAACGAACTGACCGGGCGGAAATAATAGAATGCCGGGTCAAAACCCAAACCCGTACCGACACAGGTCCCTTCGACCTGGCCTTGCGCGTTGATCTTGGTCGATACGGCGTTCCACGCCAGCAAGGTCTGCGGACCGTACGCGATCGGATCGATCCAGCCGCGATTGATCGCCCGCGCGAAAGCAAAGGTATAGATGGCCGTGGCGGAGGTCTCTAAAAATGAGTCCTCGCGATCCAGCAACTGATGCCAGAAGCCGGTGCCCGATTGGTAGTTCGCCAACCCCTTAGCATGCGCGCGCAGTAGTTCTAGCAAGGCCGGCCGTTGCGGGTGATTTTCGGGTAACACATCCAATAACTCGACCTCGGTCATGAAGGCCCAACCGTTGGCCCGGGCCCACAAAAATTCTGGATGCTCGGTCATACCCTCGACCCAACCATGCATGAACACGCCCTTTTGCTTATTGAACATCCGCTTGGCAAAGCTCAGCACCTGTTTGGCCGCTTCGTCGAAATATTTAACTTCGCCGGTCAGCTTGCCCATCTGCGCCATCGCCGGTACTCCCATGAACAGATCGTCCAGCCAAATGGTGTTCGGTTGCGGACGATTGCGCGCCAGCGTGCCGTCGGACAGCCGGTGCTCTTTATTCATGATGTAGTCGATGTGTGTGTCGATCAGCGGGCGGAGATTCGCACGGCTTCCGCTACGCGTGGCCTTG
The DNA here is from genome assembly GCA_039920205.1 of Pyrinomonadaceae bacterium. Taxonomy (GTDB): domain Bacteria; phylum Acidobacteriota; class Blastocatellia; order Pyrinomonadales; family Pyrinomonadaceae; genus JBDSEC01. The sequence continues at coordinate 1,663 of JBDSEC010000352.1, read as the reverse complement.
ATCATCGCGGCGCACATCGCACCGCAATCATCTAGTGCACGCGGCATTAAGAGATTTCGCAACGGCAGGCGCGCGCCCCAATCGGAATGATCCGCGGCTACTTTGCGAAAATATGGCGTGGCTTGGGCGATGAACTCTAAGCGCTTTTCCGCATAGTCGCGAAAACGCGGATCGCCGGTGGCGTCGCTGGCCGCTAACATCGCGGCATAGGTAACGCCCCATTCGTAACTAACGATTCGAAAGTCGCCCGGCTGCAGTGCGGTATTCTGGTCGATCAAGTTCAGATCCGTGATCGGTGCGCCCGTGGTCGAGTTAACAAAACCCGGCGGTGTGACCCGATCCAGATATCCGTGAATGCGGTTTAGCGCGTTGGTAACCTCGGCGGCTTTCGCGACGCCGTAGGGTACCGGATAATCCGGCGCCAACAGGTGCAGCGGCGTATTTGCGTCGGTGCGCGGCGTCTGTGTAGTTTGCGCGCCTAACGTTTGGGCCAGGAGCGAGACGACCAAAAGTGAAACCAGTATTTTCATAACCTACATGTAATGTTTCTAAGTCAGTGTCAATTGCAATCGGGTTACGGAAGCGGGGGGGAAGCGAAAGTTCAATCGGCCGCCCGCAGTAATAGTTACGGGTTCATCGCGCGGTTCTAATCCGTGCGGATTCGCAAAGCTCTAAGCCACTCCACCTAAAAATTAAACTTGTCGATATTCCCTTTATTAAAGATGAACGGCGCGCCCAGACGCACTTCATCACCGACCACCTCGATCGGTCCCAATCGCCCGGCGGTGATCTTCGCATCGCCCGGTTTCAGATCGCCCTTGGTCAGCGCGGCCGCCGTATAGACCGTCAAGTATCCGAGGTCCGTCGTGTTCCACAACACAATGCTGTCGATGACGCCGTCCTTCACATATGGCTTGCACATATTGGGTAGCGACAACCCGGTAACTTTCACATCGGTGCGCCCTGATTGTTTGACTGCTTCGGCCACACCCGGCACGGCCGGGGCCGCGATGCCCATGATCAGCGTTACCTTGGGATGGACCTTCAACACGGTCTGAGTTTCCGAGAAGGCGCGATCGCGATCGCCGTCGCTGGGCTGGATCGCCACCAGTTTCAGATCGGGATACTTCTGTGCGATCCGCTCCTTAATAAAGCCGATCCAATCGTTCTGATTGGCGGCGCTCAAAGACGCGGTGATGATGGCGAATTCGCCTTTGCCGCCCATGATCCGCGCGGCTTCGTCGGCCAATACATATCCGATGCCCTGCGGTGTAGCCTGATTGATCAAATAATCGCGTGCGTCCTTTTCCGCGTCGGCGTCCCAGGTGATTACCTTGATCCCCTTATCGCGCGCCTTGCGCAGCACGGTCGAGATGCCGACCTTGTTCTCGACGCTCACCGCAATCGCGTCGACGCCGCGCGTAATCCACGCCTCGACGACTTCGTTCTGCTTGGCGGGATCGAGGTCGGTCGGACCGTCCCAGAGCAGCTCGACGCCGAGCGCGGATGCGGCAGAATCGGCGCCCTTGCGTGCGCTGATGAAGTACGGATCGCCCTTCGCCTTCGGCATCAACGCGATGACAGGCTTGTGCCCGTTCGTCGTCGTCGGCGCGGTTGCGTTCTGCGCGCCTGTCGTCGTTCCCGTGCCCTGCCGCAACGAGCG
>JBDSEC010000351.1:0-3225 GCA_039920205.1 Pyrinomonadaceae bacterium | reverse complement strand
TGCTTAGCGAGATGGAAGTGACCGGAATATTTCGTACCCCGCGCGGTTATGCCGCCATGGTGGAAGCGACGCCGTTAACCACGGCGGCGCCGGGATCCAAGACCGCGGGCACCAGCAAGCTGTCCTATGTCGTCTATCCGGGCGAAATGTTTTTTGATGGCCAATTGGTCGCGATCGAAGAGACGCGCTTGGTCTTCCGAAAAAACACCCGCTGGACCAATGGCAAGGTGGACCGCAGTGTCGAAAGTAAGAATCTCCGGTTGCCCAATGCGGTGACCGATGGTCTGCAGGTCACGCGTCAAGAAGATGGCGCCGCCCCGAAGACCGAAGAGCCGCGGCCGCCGCAACCGGCGCCGCCCGCAAAACAGTAGTTAGTCGGTTGCCTTGATCCTTCGGGCGTTCGCGCTGGCGGGATCAAGGCAAATTATCGTGACCGGGTTAGCAGTTCGAGGAAGTTCGGTCACGCGTTTGGTTGGAAAACTTTTCCCGGCAATGACCGTATTGTGCGGCGCGCGCTTGATGGAGTTTCACGCTGAGTCTTCTGACGAGCGCAGTGCGTGGCGGAAAGGGCCGGGACATTCCCTGAAGGAGGGGAACATGCTTTTCACTAATCAATTATTGGCGACCGGCAGACGAGGCGCGCTCGTACTCGTTGCGTTGGCCGCATTAAGTATTACGGCGCTGGCCGGCACGACCACGGGGGAAACCCCATTGGGGTCGCCCCAGCCCGCTCCGACCCCCGTTCGCAGTGGCGGACAGGGCTCCGACACCACGCAAGGCCGGCGATATGGCACCCCCGGATTCGTCGGCGAGCCGATCAATCTGAATGTGGTCAATGCCGACATTCGTGACATCCTTAATTACATCACCGAACAGTACGGCGTGAACTTCGTCATCGATAACTCGGTGGGCGCGGTGCCGGTAACGGTCAACGTTTCCGATGTGCCGTGGAATTACGCGTTGGATTCGGTCCTCAAGGCGAACCGGTTGGGCGTCGATGTGAATGGCAACATTTTGCGCATCGCCACCACCGCCGTTTTGGCCAGCGAGGCCGCCGACATCAAGACCGCCAAAGATAATCAATTGGACGGTTCTGATCTGTTCACGGAATTCATCCGTCTGAACTACGCGCGCGCGCAGGGTACCCTGGGTACGGCCGCGGGCAGTTCCGGTAACTTCCAAGGCGGCAACCAAGGCGCATCGGGTGGCGATTCATCTGGTGCCGGTGGCGACACCGGGATCTTGGGTATCGTCCAACGCCGTCTGTCCCGCCGGGGCAGCGTCGAAGTCGATGGCCGCAGCAATACTTTGATCATCACGGACGTGCGCGAGAACATCGACGCGATCCGTCAGTTGGTCCGCATCTTGGATCAACCGGAACCGCAGGTCGAGATCGAGACCCGCATCGTTTTGGCGTCGCGCAATTTCAGCCGCGATCTGGGCGTTCAGCTCAGCGCGCTGATCAATAATCCCTTCGGACAGGGCGGATTCGGCGTTGGCGGTACCTTACCGGTCACCGGCGGAGCGACTGGAACTGCCGTGCCGCACGTAGGCGCCGGCCCCGGAGGACAGCCGATATTCCCCGTCCCCGGTGGCGGTCTGGGCGTCAACGGGGCGACGACCGTGATCGGATTAACTACGGGCCTTTTCGGCTCGGCGCAGATCTCGATCGCATTGACCGCCGCGGAAGCAAAAGGTCAAGCCAAGATCGTCGCCAGCCCACGCGTTACGGTGCTTAACAACCGTTCGGCGCAGATCGAAAGCGGCAGCCAAATTCCGGTGGTTACGACGCAAGCCGGCGGCGCCGGCGGCGGTGGCGCCAGCCAGGGCAACTTGCTGACCACAACTTTCGTGTCGGTTCCGTTGCGTCTTTCGGTTACTCCGCAGATCACGGATGCGGGCACGGTGCTCTTGCGCGTCGTGGCGGAAAACAACAGTGTCAACACGGCGTTGGCCAATGGGTTGACCGGTACCCCCGGTATCGATACCCAGCGGATGTCCACCGAAGTGTTAGTTCCAGATGGCGGCACGACCGTCGTCGGCGGCGCGATCCAGGACAGCGAATCGAATGCGTCGAACCGGACCCCGGGTTTGGGCACCTTGCCGATCATCGGTAACTTGTTCAAACGCAAAACCGTGACCCGTCAGACGAACGAGATCTTGTTCTTTATCACTCCCCGCATCTATCGCCCGGACTATCAGGGTAACCCGACCGGTTCGGTGGTGAATGCCACCGGTAACCGCACCACCACCATCCTGCAGCCGGTTCCCTTAGGCAATCCGCCGTCGAACTCGAACACGGGTTCACCGCAGAACCAGACCGGCCAGCCCCAGAACGGCCAACCGGTGGTACCGGCAACGGGCGGCACGACCAGCCCGGCAGGTCCGGCCAATCCGACGGCTCGTCCTTCCCAACCGTAGGAGCACACTCCATGTTCAAGGAAACGTTACAATCCGTGATCGAGCGCACCGAAGGCAGCATCGGTGCGCTGATCATGGGCACCGATGGGATCGCCGTCGAGAAGGTCTTGCTGACAGAAGGTCAGGAGGCGAACCTTGACATAGCCGCGGCCGAGTTCACTTCTCTGGTACGGAACGCACAGCGCACCAGTGGTGATGTTGGTCTGGGTGCACTGACCGAACTGGTCGTGACGTGCGAGACCTTTACTTTGATCATACGACTGATCAGCAGCGATTACTTTCTGATCCTGGCGCTAAGAACGGATGCGAACTTTGGACGCGGCCGCTTTGAACTGCGCAAGGCCGAATTAGCGTTGGCTAAGGAGTTTGCCCTTTAGCCGATCGCTTCCCTCGACTCGCGCAACTGCTGCGACAGCCCGCGAGCCTGTACTACTTAAATCCGCGCCGTGATCTCCTAGCGAATCACGGCGCGGACTTGTTTTGTGTGAGCGGCTACCGTGATGGGTGTCAACAACAGAGAAAACCGATTCTAAACTGCGGTTATATTCCAAAGGAAAAGACAATTCCCGCTAGCTTCGACCAAAACCGGGAGCGCGGACATCCCTGTCCGCAAGCTTGCGCAGCAAGCTAACGTAAACCCCGATTCAACCGTCGTGAAACCGTGCTACGCATGCTCGTGCTCTTGATCGCGTGTGGGTTTTCATCGCGGCGCTACGCGACGCGGATTCATTTTCGTGACAACCGTGGGTTGAAACCCACGGCTACAATCGAACGATGGCTAACGCCATGAAAAACAAAAAACAT
>JBDSEC010000350.1:0-2785 GCA_039920205.1 Pyrinomonadaceae bacterium | reverse complement strand
TCACTTCGCCCGCGACCAACGTCAGATTATTCCAGCCATCATAGCCCCACAACGCCGCCAACATCGCCGCGCCAAACCCAGCCACGCCGTAACGCGCATCCATACCGACGTCAACACAAGTACCGGTGACGTTGGCTAGCGAGAAATGATCCATACTGCCTTGCGCCAAAAAGAAAGCACCGAACGCAACGCCTAGGACCAAGGCGATCTTGACCGCGGTCAGTGCGGCCGCCAGCCAACCACTGAAGATCACCGTCATACAATTGACCAAGGTAAAGATCACGATCACGCCAATGGCGATCAATTGCGCGGTAGTCAGCTTGAACTCAGTCCCGGCAATCGACGTCGTCCACAATGTCTTTTGGATCGCGTTGTTGGAAAAGTTGTTTAGAAAGATAGCGAACGCCACCGCTACCGATGCTTGCGAGCCGGTCTTCGCGATGAATATCTGCATCCATCCGTAAAGAAAACTCCAGACCGAACCGTACGCCTCTTTGATAAAGACGTACTCGCCACCCGCCCGTGGCATCATCGCGGAAAGCTCGGCGTATGTCAGCGCGCCCGCCAGTGAAAGGATCCCCGCCACGATCCAGACAATGATCACCATTTTGGGCGTGCCGACGTTACATATCATCACCCGCGTTTTCAGAAAGACGCCGGTGCCGACAATGTTTCCGATCACGATCGAGATCGCGGCGATCAGGCCTAGGCCGCGGATCAGCGTTATATCGCGGGGGTTGGTATGAACCATAAGTTATGTCATCCAAGCAAAATCATGATCGAACGCGTGCCGAGCGAAGTTGGCACATCTTACGTCAAAATTGCGCAAGGATGAACTGTTTAATTTTGCGTCGTGTATTTTGCGGCCGCGGTCAACCACCCGCGGCCGCGAATCTACTTAGCGCACAAAGCGCCCAAGCGGCCCGTTGGTTTTGAGGAATGGCTTCAACTGCTGCCAGGTCATGAAGTAATGCCCTTCGGGTTGCAGCGCTTGGATGACATGAGGAAATCCATAATCATAGATAAACGTGACGCCGTTATCGCCGATGGTGAATTCCTTCAGTTCCTTAGTGGTGAAATCGGAATCCTTGAAGAGGGAAGCCGGATCTTCGGTCTCTGGGTCTTCCTTTTTGATCTCGACCAGGGCGGCGGCGATCTCGGCTTTCTGGGTCTTCCTGACCATCGCCGCTAGACCCGGTAGATCAGTAAACGCGTCTCCGGGTTGAATACGAACGCCGGTTTTTAATTCCACGGCCACGTAACGTTCAAAACCATCAGGATAGGCCGCGGTTCCATTCGCCGACAGGGTCATTGAAAGAATGCCGTTCTTGTTGTAATTCACCTCGTAACCAGCCTCTTCCAACCATTGAATATCGTTCATCTCGTCCTTCAGATTCAGGCCGAGTACAGTCACCGGATCGATCGTCGCTTCGATCTTGCGCGAGAGCGCTGGGGTCGGGGCCTTCACCCGGGGATAAGTGATCACGAAAGTCTTTTTATACTTCATGATCGGCTTGGTTCTGCGATAAGTTACTTTGCGCGGCGTGATGGTGACGCTTTGGGCCAGTGCGGCACCGGCCAGGCCCAGTACGATGATCGCAATAGTTAGTATTCTGGTTTTCATTTGATCTTTTTGAATCAGTCGGTTCAACGTTTTTTTGGAGCGGCTGTATTCTAAGTGACCATCGGGTACAGCGCAATTGGAATCCGATCCAAAAGGTTTGCGGGACTTAAATGAATTGTGAGTGGTGCGATCTTGCCGAAAAGGATTTTGTCCCAGCGGGACATCCGAAAATAGCCCAGCGCTTCAACGCTGGGCCTTCGTCAATAGTCGCAGTCCCGGATGGACGGCTGAAATTGGCGGGAACATCTGACCAGGAAAACTGATCTTGTATGACTCTTTTGGCGTCCTTTGTCGGTCCCGAACTACGCGCTTTGACCAACCGAATCGAAGGGTAACCGTTCCCGACGATCAGCCGTCCCTCCGGGACTGCTTTGATTTGTGCACCACCCAGCGCTGATGTGCGGGGCTATTTTCGTAAGGTCCCTACCGGACAAAGAGATTGCGTGCGCCAATTCGGCGGACTGAGGTGAGATCTCGCTATTCGTCAGGCGTAAGTGAGCGACTGAACTCTTCCACTAGGATCTAGCATCTAGCATCTGACATCTGTTTTGTCAGCTTCATCTGCTTGCGCGGTTGACCAGGTCGTTTTATCGTTGAGTTGGCAGATATGAGTGCGTTTCCGGCAAAACTTGCAGGCGGCGCCACGCTGAAGCTTGAACATTCGGCGGACGAATTGGTGTGCCGACTACTGAACTTGGATCCGCGTTTACAACTAGCGTTGTTGGATAGCTGCGGCGAGTCGGAAAGTGGCGGCCGTTATCTTATTGCGGGCGTTCAACCGTATGAGACGATCACCGAGTGCGGCGGCGTGGTTACTCGCCAATTCACGGGCAGAACGGAAGCGGAAGTGCTATCCCAGACGGTTTTGGATGCCCTGGACCATCGGCTTCGCGAGGGGGTTGGGTCGACGAAGAGGACCAAGTGGGCCGGCGGATGTATCGCCACCTTGTCGTATGAATTCGGCCGGCGATTTGAGTTGCCGCGAAACCGCGAATCGTCCGTCGAGGTTGAACCGGAAGCTGAGCTGGCGTTCTTTGACGCCTTGATAATTCATGACTATTCGACGGGCGAAAGTTACGTCGCCGGCGAGCGCCCGGGCCGGCTGAGCGAGATTCGCGAACTTGTGAGCAATTCGCCCGGCGATCGGGAAGCGAAGCCCGT
>JBDSEC010000349.1:0-3972 GCA_039920205.1 Pyrinomonadaceae bacterium | reverse complement strand
AGCGCACTGGTCAGCGCAACGGCGCCTGGTATAGGCACGATCGTGATATTGCGTGCGATCGCTTCGGCCACGATGCGATAGCCGGGATCGGCGATCCCGGGCATGCCGGCGTCGCTGATGATCGCTATGCTCTCGCCGGCTAGCAGCCTATCGCCAAATTCAACGGCGCGTTCGCGTTCGTTATGATCGTGGTAGCTAACGGTCTTCGTTCCGATGACGTAGTGATCTAACAGCGTGCGGGAATGGCGGGTATCTTCACAACCGATCAAGTTCACCGCACGCAAGATCGACATCGCGCGGGCGGAAAGGTCCTGAAGATTTCCGATCGGCGTGGCGACCAGATACAACGTTCCCGCTGCCGCCGCGGACGGTGGCGCCGCTACGGAGACCTCCTTGGTGTGTACTTCCTTCTTGCGATGCATCTAGCTTTCCTGTCCGTAGAGCGTATCTCGCAGTTGTTGCTGACGCTCGCGGGCTTCCTGATAGCGCGCGTGGGAGCGCAGATCTGGTTCGACCGCACCGGTAACCGTGGGAGTGAATAGTTCCAAAATAGGCTCAGCTCCCACACGACTCAGCGCCAACAACGCAGCGCCACGACTTGACGCTTCGGCGACGTTGGTCAATTGCAAAGGCTGGCCCAAAACGTCCGCCAGGATCTGCGTCCACACCGCCGATTCGCGCAACGCGCCCCCAGACGCATAGATCGTAACCGGTTCGGCAACACGGCCCAACTGGTCGGCGATCGCCGCAAACCGGTAGGCCACCGCCTCCAGGGCCGCACGCAATATCTCGATCGGTTGGGTCTGCATCGTCGCACCGAACACGCCGCCACGCGCCGCATCATTCCAACCAGTGCTGCGTTCGCCCGCCCAGAACGGTAGCACAGTCAATCCGTGTGTATCCGGTTCCAGTTTGCTTAGCGCCCGTTCCAGTTCAGCGCTATCACCCGTCAGAGCAAGCGAATCGCGCAACCAACGATACAATCCGCCGCCATCGGACAAGGCGCCCCCCACCACAACCCGTTCACGGTCCGCCCGATACTGCCACAAACCAGGCGGCAACTCATCCGGTGGCGGCCCGGTCCACAGCACCCGCATCGCGCCGGACGTACCGATCATCAGTGCGGCCCGCTCCCGGGTAACGCAACCGGCACCGATATTATTTGCCGCGCCGTCACCGAGCGCGGGAAATATGCGCGCCCGGGCCAGTTGTGGCCACCGCTGCACATATTCCGAACGCAGGTGAAAGATCAGTGCATCGTCCGCCAACGCCGGCATTGCCGACCGATCAAGACCGATCCCGGCGAGCAATTCGTCATCCCATTCGCACCTTCGCTGATCGAGTAGTCCGGTTCCCGACGCCATTGAAACACTGGTGGCGCTTTGCCCGCACCAACGTTCGATCAGCAGATCGCCCGGCGAGGCCCAGCGCTTTACCCGTCCAAACATCTCTGGAAACGCGACACGTAGCGACCGGATCTTCGCCGGCCAATAGCCAGCGTGAAGGCGACAGCCAGTACGCAAATGAGTTTTTGCTGGATCGAATTTCTGACGCAACTGCTCAGCGGCGCGTCGTGCGCGCGTATCAGCCCAACCATAGATCGGCGTTATGGCCGTACCGGCGGCATCGACACCCACTAGACTATGCCAAAAACTCGCGATCGCCACCGCCTCGATCGAATTCGTACCAGCCGCCGACAGCGACTGTGTGATCACCGCTTCGGTTTGGGCGACCAGTTCGTCCGCGTCGATCTCCGCGCCGCCGTCCGGAGTATGTCCAAAGGTTCGCGGCATAGAGGCGGCCGTGCCCGCAACCTCGCGACCATGGCCGTCGTAGATCGCGGCGCGCGTGCCGGAACTGCCAATATCGACAGATAGGATATGAGGTCCATTGTGAACGACAGAAGTGTAGGTGGATGATCCCATCGAGATCTTTAGGTTGACTGTTACCCAGGGCTACTGGTTCACGGCCGCCGGCGCCGGCGTATCGCCGTTCAGTCCAAAGTTGCTGGCACGGAACGAACCATTGCCGCTATTTAATATGTACCAGTTCCCATCGACCGGCCGGAAAACGGCCCTATCGGTTCGTCCGTCGCCATCGTAATCCGCCGGGATCGGCGTATCGCCGTTCGCGCCGAATTGCACGCCCGCGAACGCCCCGCTCGAACTCTGCAGCGAATACCAGCTTCCTGATGCCGGGCGAAAGACGGCGATGTCCGCCTTCAGATCGCCATCCAGATCCGCCGCCACCGGCAGGTCTTCGGTCGCACCAAATTGGACCGCGCGAAATACTCCGTTCGAACTCAGCAAATGATACCAAGTTCCATTCGCCGGTCGAAACACTACCAGGTCGCTACGGCCATCGCCATCGAAATCGCCTGGGTTTGGTCGGTCCGCCGCGGCGCCGAACGATTGGGCCACGAACATTCCATCGGAACTGCGCAACAGATACCAGGCACCGCCACGATAGACCGCGATGTCGGTACGTCCGTCACCGTCGTAGTCGCCTGGCACCGGGATGTCACCCGATAAACCAAATTGCACACTGCGAAAAGAACCGTCGCCGCTGTTCAAGATGTACCAGCCACCCGTTGACGGTCGAAACATGGCTATGTCCGATTTCCCATCGCCATCGTAATCACCTGCGACTACTCGGTCGCCCGCCAAACCGAACGATAGCGCGCGGAACGTGCTGGCGCCGCTGTCGATCAAGTACCAACTTCCAGAACTCGGGCGAAATACCGCCAATTCAGTCCGGCCATCCCCGTCAAAATCAAAATTCTCGCCCACCCGCGCCGGCCGCGTCACCTGCGTGGCCGCACGGAACTGATTGGCGATCACGCCGTGACCCGCCGTGTTGGGATGCAATCCGTCAAAAGTCGAAATAAACCCGCGACCGCCCGCATCCTGATCGCCATTGGCGCCATTGAAGGCGTTATAAACTTTGGCATACGGAACGCCGCGCGCCGCCGAGGTTACGCGAATGTAGTTGTTGATGTCGTCGATGTAAGGCTTGAACGCGAGAAAGTCGTTCAGCCCACCATCATTCGCCCAGGTGTCCGACGAACGATCGGCCGCGATATATGGATTGTATACATCCATCGTGCGCAGGATCACCTGCGAGTTCGCGCGCAAGGCGAAGATCTGGACCAGGATCGCATTCCAATTGGTTTTGAAGGTCGCGACCGCCGTGCGTAGACAGTTCTGATTGTCCGCCCCGCCGCAGGTCGCCGCTTTGTAGGTATTGCGCGCATCGATCATGTCGTTGCCGCCGATATCCCAAGTGATCACCTGCGAACCCATCACCGCGGTGCGAAGCGAGTTGTTGGTCAGCAGCGCATTAAGCAGATCGCCACTGGTCCAGCCGTTCACGCCCTGGTTGTTAAGATTCACCGTCAACCCATTGTCCGTCGCCAGAAACCCACGATATTGCGTCACGTACGAAAAACCCGGCGTGGCCCACAAGCCAAAACAGATCGAATCGCCCAGCGCCGTGTACGCCCAGGGACCCTGACCAAATGCCGGAGCGGCCGACGACAACAGCAAAATCAACGCCATCCACAGCGCGGATCTAGACCAGATACGGGGGAACCGATTCATAGGCGATTTTTTACCGATCAAGCGACTTTCAATCAAAGCGGGTCAACGATTGCAGGAAAGAATAGCACTGCGGGAAAGCAAAGGGTAGCAGTTAGGGGGTTCGCCTGTAACGGAAACAATGGGAAAGTATGAAACTCAATCTGCGCATCGATCCAACTCTCAAGCTACGCAAGCGCGACCTAAAGCCGGGAGCGAGGTCGACCCGCCCACTAGTTCGGAGGGAGTTAGTTAGCCGAGAACATTCATTGGACGTTGGATAATTTCGGCAGAGTAACTGGCTCCGCCACCTGCGGGCGGGTCGCCCGCGTTCCGGCAGAGCCCGCCCACTGGTTAGTAGGGGGCTAGATAGCCGAGAACATTCATTGGATGTTGG
>JBDSEC010000348.1:0-11959 GCA_039920205.1 Pyrinomonadaceae bacterium | reverse complement strand
GACAAACAGATCAAAGAGAAGATCGAATCGATCAGCGGCGTCGGTGATGTGCAGATCATCGGTGGCCGCGAGCGCGAGATCCAGGTCTGGATCGATCCGGACAAAATGCGGGCGTTCAATGTGACGGCCGCCGAGATCGCGGCGGCGGTTAACATTCAGAACCTGGAGGTTCCGGGCGGCCGCGTTGACGAAGGCGCCCGCGAATTGACCGTCCGTACTTTAGGGCGCATCTCCGATCCGAAAGAGTTCAATAATATTGTCGTTGCCACGCGCGGCAACTATCCGGTAAAGATCAGCGATATCGGTTATGTGGAGGACGGTTCAGAAGAACCGCGTTCCGAAGCGCGCTTGAATGGACAGTCGGCCGTTACGGTCGTCGTGTCCAAACAGTCGGGACAGAACACCGTGGCGGTGGCCGATGCGGTGAAGGAAAAGTTGGCGGACATCAAGAAGACCTTGCCGCCCGGTTATAAACTCGAGATCGTCGGCGACCAATCGGTTTTTATTAAAGCGTCGCTGCATTCGATCGAAACCCACTTGATCGAAGGCGGCTTCCTGGCCGCCGTCGTGGTCTTCATTTTTTTGTGGAGTTTCCGCTCGACGGTCATTGCCGCCCTGGCCATACCCACGTCGTTGATCGCAACGTTTGGATTGATGGCGGCGATGGGCTTTACGCTCAACAACATCACCATGCTGGCATTGACTCTGATGGTCGGAATCGTGATTGACGACGCCATCGTGGTGTTAGAGAACATCTTCCGCTTTGTGGAAGAAAAGGGAATGAATCCGTTCCAGGCCGCGATCGAAGGAACCAAAGAGATCGGCTTGGCGGTATTGGCGACGACCCTATCGCTGTTGGCGGTGTTTCTGCCGGTCGGGTTCATGGGCGGCATCGTCGGTCGATTCATGTCGTCGTTCGGTTTGACGTCGTCGTTCGCGATCGCGGTTAGTTTATTGGTTTCGTTCACGCTGACACCGATGTTGGCGGCCCGCCTGATCAAACGTAAAGAGCCCGAGAACATCGACGAAGCGACCCCGATCGACGATGACTGGACGCGCGAAGAAGTCGAGGAAGGCGTCGCCGGCGAGGATCTTTCCGCCGAAGCCGCCGCACCCGTTTTGGCGCGTACCAGCAAAGCAAAAGACAGCAAGGAATCGCGTTTTTATCGGCCGATCGACCGGTTTTACACTCGCCTACTAACCTGGTCGATGAGTCACCGATGGGTTGTGGTGGCGCTTTGCGGCGTGGTGATCATTAGCATCGTTCCATTGTTCATGTTGGTGGGAAAGAACTTCTTGCCGGTCGATGACCAATCGCAATTCGAGATCAGCGTGCGCGGACCCGAAGGTTCGACCTTGGATTCGACCAGCGCGTTGGTTGGCCGCATCGCCGCCGACGTGAAAAAACTGCCGGGCGTCACGGATACATTGGTGACGGTTGGCGGCGGACAACAGCCGCAGGTCAATACCGCTTCGATCTATGTCAAGTTGGTTGATATCGGTGAACGGTCGAACTCGCAGGACCAGTTGATGTTGAAGGCGCGCGAGATCCTCAAGAATTATCCGCCCGAGCTGAGAACCAGTGTGCAACAGGTGGCCGCGATCTCGGGCGGTGGTTTCCGCAATGCCGATATTCAATATGTGGTGAGCGGTCCCGATCTGGAAAAGTTGACCGCCTATTCGGACCAGATCCTGGCCAAGATGAAAACCATCAAGGACGTGGTGGACGTCGATTCGACCTTGATCAACGGTAAACCCGAGATCCAATTGTCGATCGATCGGGCCAAAGCGGCCGATTTGGGGGTGCGGGTCGGCGATATTGCGACGGCGCTTAATATTCTGGTGGCTGGGCAGCAGGCGTCGACGTTCAACCAAGGCACCGACCAATATGAAGTTCGCGTTCGCGCCATCGGTGAATCGCGCGCTAGCGTTGAAGGGCTAAGCCGGATGATTGTCCCCTCGGCCAAGGTGGGTTGGGTCACGTTGGACACCGTGGTGAAGGTGGGCCAGGGCACCGGACCTTCATCGATTGATCGGCTAAATCGCCAACGGCAGGTGACCTTGTTGGCGAATATCCGGCCCGGTGGCTCGCAATCAGCGGTGCTGAAGGTGATGAACAAATACATCGAAACGCTGAAACTTGAACCCGGATACCGCACGGGTCTCGCGGGTCGATCTAAGGAATTGGGCCGCGCCGGGTACTACTTTATGCTGGCGATCATCCTGTCGTTCGTCTTCATGTATATCGTTTTGGCCGCGCAGTTCGAATCGTTCGTTCACCCGATCACGATCTTGATGACCCTGCCATTGGCGATCCCGTTTGGCATTGTTTCGCTGTTGGTAATGGGTCAAACGGTCAATATATTTTCCGGTCTCGGGTTGTTGTTGTTGTTCGGGGTGGTGAAGAAGAATGCAATTTTACAGATCGACCACACCAACGGACTGCGTAGCCACGGGATGGAACGGAACGACGCCATTATCCAAGCGAACCGCGACCGTTTGCGGCCGATCTTGATGACCACGTTGGCACTGGTGGCGGGCATGATCCCGTTGGTGATCAGCCGCGGCGTCGGTTCGGCAACCAATCGGTCGATCGGTGTGTTGGTGGTGGGTGGTCAATCGCTCTGTTTGCTGTTGACCTTGCTGGCGGTTCCGGTCTTCTACTCGTTGTTTGATGACCTCAGCCGAAGCCGGATCTTTTCCCGCGTCGGCGAGGGAGCCAGTGGATTGTTCGGACGCATGCGCGGACGGGTGGCGGCCACGGCGACATCAATGTTTGCCGGTAAGCAGTAATAACCTGGATCATTTTTTGCGAGCGGTTTTATTCATATAGTTTGACGCGTGCATTTTGTGCGCCGTTTGAAATTTATTTTGGAATTCATATGTGGCAAGCGTTAGATCTATTTGGGGTGTGGAAGGGCTTTTTGCTGGCCGCGTTCCTGGTGCTGGGAGCCGGTTCGGTTTTGGCCCAGCGACCGACACCGACTCCGGCGGCGACCCCGCCTAATATTCCGCAGGACCTGAACCAAGTACCGGAGGTCGCACCAAATTATCGAGCCGATCAGACCAAATATCCCAACCTGGGACGGGTCGGGGTCGATCTGGCCGACCAGCACCCTTTGACCATCCGCGAAGCGATCGAAATGGCCTTGAATAATAATAAGGACATCGAGGTCGCGCGGGACAACGTAAAGATCTCGGAATTCGAATTCACCGCCGCGCGCGGAGTGTACGAACCGCGGTTGACTGGACAGACCTATTACGAACGAGTCAAAACACCGACGGCCAGTGTGCTGACCGGCGGACCAAGCGGTGCGTTGGTCCAATCTGGATTGAATGGCTCGGTCACTTTGTCTGGATTTACCCCGAAGTGGGGCGGCAGTTATTCCAGCACTTTTTCGAATACTCGGAACACTACGACCAATCTGCTGGGCACTGGGGGATTGAACCCGACCTTTTCGTCGAATTTGAATTTTAGCTATACGCAGCCACTTTTGCGAGGGCGACGTTTTGACAATAATCGCCGGACGATCGAGGTGACCAAGAAGAATCTGTCGCTGACGGATGCACAGTTCCGTCAGCGCGCGATCGAGGTCATCACAACCGTGCAGCGCGCCTATTGGGATCTGGTCTTCAACCTGCGTAATCTCCAGATCCAGCGTGATGCCGTGCGCGATTCTTAGACGCAATTGGAACACAACCGGCGGTTGGTCAAGGAAGGGCAGACCGCGCCGATCGATATCGTCGCGGTCGAAGCACAGCTAGCCAATTTCCAGGGCCAGGTCTATTCGGCCTTGGACGATGTTTCCCGGTCGGAAAATACCCTGAAGAACCTGATCGCCGAAGACCGAACGGCACCGATCTGGACGTACGCGTTGGTTCCGACCGACCCGGTCGATCTGCCGGTGCCGGTCGTCGCTTTGACCGATGCTCTGCAAACCGCGTTGACCAATCGGGCCGAAGTTCAGCAATCGGACGTCGCGATCGAGATCAACGAGATCGACCAACGGTTCTATCGCGAACAGCGCAAACCGCAGATCGATCTGGTGGGTAGTTACAGCGCCGTGGGCTTGGCCGGTCAGTTCGACCCGACCGGTGTCAATCCGATCAGTGGCCAGCCTTTCCCGCCGCCACCAAGCACGTTGATCGGCGGTTACGGAACCTCGCTCTCGAATTTGGCGGCCAATCGCTATCCCACTTTTCGCGTGGGAGTGCAGTTTAACCTGCCGCTGCGTAATCAGACCGCCAATGCGCTCCTGGGCAAGTCTTTGGTCGAAGGCGACCGGATCAAGACGCAGCGCGAGCAGCTTGAGCAGCAGATACAGGTAGAGGTACGCAATGCAATTCAGGCCATCCGTACCGCTTCGGCTCGGCTAATTGCGGCGGCGGCTAATCGCTCCGCCAGTGAACAGCAATACGCGAGCGAGCAGCGCAAACTCGATGCCGGTCAATCGACATTGTTCCTGGTATTGGATCGGCAAACTGCTTTGACGGTCGCGCGCGGCAATGAGCTTCGCGCGCAGACCGACCTGAATAAAGCGATCGCCGACCTGCAGCGCGCGACGGGCAATGCCTTGCAAGTTAACAACGTGGTGCCAAAGGTCCGTTAGAATGGAAACATGATGCGGTTCAAACTTTTGGGTAACAGCGGTCTGCGCGTGTCGGAACTTTCGTTGGGCACGATGACGTTTGGCGAAGAGTGGGGCTGGGGCGCGAACGCCGCGGTCAGCCGCGAGTTGTTCGATACCTATGTCGAGGCGGGCGGTAACTTCATCGATACCGCGGATGGCTACACCGGCGGCACCAGCGAAAAAATGGTGGGTGAATTCGTCGCCAGCCGGCGCGAGCAGTTTGTGGTGGCCACAAAGTTCACCTTTAACCAACGTCCGGGTGATCCCAATGCCGGTGGCAACCACCGCAAGAATCTGACCCAGGCATTGGAAGGCAGTTTGCGCCGTTTGAATCTGGATTACGTGGACCTCTATTGGGTGCATGCTTGGGACCAACTGACGCCGGTCGAGGAAGTGATGCGCGCCTTGGACGATATAGTGCGCGCGGGCAAGGTCCTTTATGTCGGCGTATCGAATTGGCCCGCCTGGCGGATCGCACAAGCAAATACCTTGGCCCAGTGGCGTGACTGGACGCCGTTCGTGGGGCTGCAGATCGAATACAACTTGATCAAACGTACGCCCGAGCGCGAACTGATCCCGATGGCGCAAGAACTGGGTTTGGGAATCACGCCTTGGTCACCGTTGGCTAGCGGATTATTGAGCGGTAAGTATTTGACCGAACAGAAACCGGGGGACGACGAGCGCCGCTTGGATAAGACTGCATTTCTGGAAGTGACGAAACAGCGACTGGCCGTGGCAGCGGCCGTAATAGAGATCGCCGAAAAAGTCGACCATTCGCCCTCGCAAGTCGCATTGAACTGGCTGCGGCAGCGTAATGGGACGATCCCGATCTTGGGGGCGCGCACGGTCGATCAATTGAAAGACAATCTGGCCTGTTTAGAGTGGCGGCTGGCGGATGAGGACGTGCAGCGGTTGGACGAAGCCAGCGCGATCGAGGTCACCTACCCGGACGAGTTTTTGGACCGCGTGCGCGAGGGTTTGCACGGCGGCACCTGGCCGTTGATCGATCGCGACTAAAGGTACAGCCGGTCTTGGATCCCAATGGAATTCCGTCCAACTTTAGGTGAGCTTTAACTAAACGATCTGCAGCCGCAACCCATCTTCGGCTTCGATCATCTCGGCAGGCGGATGTACGTTCCTTTGCCGCAACGCTTCATTCAAACAGATCGCATCCCACTCGGGATACAGATGCGTCAGCAACGTCGCCCGCGGCCGCGCCGTTTCAACAATGCGCAAGACATCGCTGAGTTCTAAATGCTTTGCTGTGGGATTGTCGCGGGGAAAAGAACATTCGATCGCCAGCAGATCGCAGTCGCGGGCGAAGCTGCCGAGTTCAGTCGTGTAGCCGGTGTCCGAAGTGAAAACGACCGAGGCGCCGCCCGTCTCCGACAATCTGACTGCCAAACTGTCCGCGGTATGTGGGGTCTTGAGAAACCGCGCGCCGAGGCCCGGTAATATTTCGCATTCGCTTTCTGTTGTCACCTCATGAACCGCTAATGGGAAGGGCTGCCTAAAGAGTTTATAGTGGCCGGCCGCATCAAACGCATCCAGCAGCGCACGCAAACCCACTGGCCCGAAGATGTTCAGTGTCTTGGTACGGTTTTGCGTTTGTGGGGCATGGCGCGTGCCAAATAGGAAAGGCGGCAAACCGCCGAGGTGGTCCAGGTGAAAATGGCTGATCCAGATCGCGTCCAGATTGGGCCAATCCAACCCCTCTTGGGCCAATCGCGTTGCAACCCCGCAGCCGGCGTCTAGTAGCAACGTGCCATTCGCGGTCGCCAGCCAATGCGCGGACGAAGCGCGCTGTGCGTGCGGCACCGCCGTGCCGGATCCGAGTACTATCCATTCCATAGTGCAATCATAGTCTTGCCGCGGCGGTTAACCAAGAAATGAACGACAGACTGTTAGTCTGTCGATCAGCCTTACCCGACCCGTTAGGTTCGGTAAAACTGGTTGTTTAGTTTTGAATCTTCCAGCACGCACCTATCGATGGAGTTTAACCAGAGTTTACGTCGGCAACGCGGCTATGCCGCTCTATGTGCGGAAAGGTTCAACCTTTCAGGCAGTTAACCAAAGTAGATCGCGGCTATGCCGCCGGGGGCGTATCCCCAGATAGACCCTAAAGCGGTTACTTTTAGGCGAGGCCGAGCCATCGCCGCACATAGAGCGGTGGAACCGCCGAAAAGCGACTGGAACTGCGCGCCGACCGCGCCTACTAGCTAGTCGGCAGACCCTCTGGAAGGTTCGAGTCATATTTCAAGAGGCTCTGACGATTGTCGTACCCGGGTACGCTACGTTGTTAACTTGCAACTTTCGCCGCCGGCAACGACAGACTAACCGTTTGTCCCACTTGACCCGCGTCTTCACGTGTCGTTAAATCACCTGGCATGACGAATGACCAATTGGAACTGGACGTACTGGCGGTTTTTTCGCATCCCGATGATGCCGAACTGTCAGTGGCGGGGACGCTGCTTAAGCTGAAACATCAGGGCTACCGCACGGGCGTGTTGGATATGACGCGCGGCGAGATGGGTACGCGTGGGACGCCCGCGCTTCGAGCGGAAGAGGCGAAGAACGCGGCGGCCTTGATGAAGGTCGATGTGCGATTGAATTTGGATCAGCCGGATGGACACGTTCAAGTGAATGATGCGGCGCGCACCGCCTTCGTTCGACTGCTTCGCCAATATCATCCCAAAGTGGTTCTAACCTCAGCCATTGACGACCCGCATCCGGATCACGCGAACACCGCCTTGATCGTGCGCGAGGGTTCGCGCCTGGCCAGCATGCGCCGTTTTGACGAAGAATTTGGCCTGGCGTCGATCGCCATGCCCCGCATCGCGCATTCGATCTTTTCACGCTTGGTGCTGCCTTCCTTTGTGGTGGATGTTTCGGATTTCGTCGAGGGCAAGATGGCCGCGATCCGAGCGCACGAATCGCAGTTCTTTCGTCCCGGATCGGACGAACCCGCAACGCGCATTAGTGATGAGGGATACCTGCAGCAGATCGAGTGGCGGATGCGGTACTACGGATCGCTGATCAGCGTAAAAGCGGGCGAAGCGTACTATGTGCGCGAGGCACTGAACGTCGACGACCCGGTCGCACTGTTAACCCGGCCAATGAATATCTACTCCTGAGCTGGTCTTTCTTTGCGGCTTTGCCGGGAACGGCCCCTTTAGCCGGACATGATTGTGTCGAGGAAAGTTAGAGGATCGGCGATGAGGTCGGAACCGGGAGCGGTAGCGACTGGGTTCTTTTGCTACCCGAAGTCGCCATAACAAGAAACCCAGTCGCTACCGCTACCGGTTCTGACTTCATTCCGTTGACGTTTCTAAGAGGACGCTAACGCGCTAACTCGCAAAGACGAAGATGCTTATTTCGCGGATACCGGTTTTGCTTTTGGTGTCAGCACGGCGCGGGCGATGGCGATTATGGCCGATGAACGCGGGGCCTCGCCCTCAAAGCCTCGAGCCAGTTCCACCGACCGGTAATAATCCTCGACCGCCAACAGTCCAAAGATCCCCGTCACATCGAAATCGTCGACTGATTCCGTATTGATCGACGCGAACGATTTCGCGCGCAGGCTAAACATCAACGAACCATCCTCGCCGGTAAACTCGACGGCGCCGTTGGCGGCCCGGATGGCATCGCTCATGGTCTCCCAAGTTTGCTCGTGGCTGGTCGCCTGATAGGCGTTGGCGACGGCGAAGAACGCCCGCGGCCGGTTCGCGTCGCTGCCGTCAATACGCCGCGCCGCGGCGATCGCTTCATCCAAAAGGGCCGTGGCGCGATCATGGTCGCCTTTGTACAAGAGTTTCGCCAACTGCGCATTTGCCCAAGCGCGTTGGATCTGCGTCAGTTCGGCACTTCGCATGATCGCCAAGGCCTCATCTGACTTCTTTTTCTGTACGAACTTGGACACCAACTCGGCGTCGACATAGGCCCGGGTGTTCTTGCGCAGGTCCGAATCCGAGATCTTGTCGGCAAAGTCACGGGCGCGGATGTCGTCCCGGGACAACGCGCGAGTCGCCAATTCCAAATAGAGCAGATCGCGCTCTTCGGCCGTCTTGGCCCGATCGATCTTATCTTGGGTCGCCTTTTCGGCATCCTGCTGGTCCTGCTCGGGGCGAATGCCACGCCGCATCCATTCGTCATCGCGGCCCCGAATGTCGTCGTTCACGCTGGCTTCTAGACTGGCTTGATGGGTGCGAACCAATTCAGTCAACTCCGGCGCCGCAAATTGGTCGAACAGGGGAAGTAGCCGCTTGATCTGTAAATATTTCCCGACTAGCCCGCAGGTGGTTCGATCTTGTTCGGGCTGCAGTTGCGGCCGCGAGAAGATCGCGGCGGCGGTGCGGAAATAAGCCTGGCGTAACTCCGGCGCCACGTTTGCGGCCTTGGTGTTTCGACCCATGGCCGAACTGTTCACGCCACCTTGGCGGTCGATCGTAACGAACAGATGAGGAGTGAATAAATATGACGTCAAATACGAAACTGTATTGGCGTCCGAATCGGGCGCACCTTCGGCCGTCATCAATAGCGCGGCATAGCGCTGATCGGCCGCGCCGGCATCGTGGTCGCGCAAGATCGAAAGAAAATTAAGCGTCTGAATATTGACCAGACCCAGGACCGGATCAGCGAATTGAAGCGCGCGTTCGGTGTCGCCGCTTTCCAGCAATTCGCCCGCCAACGAGAGACGGCGAGCGGCCTCGGTATTTTCGTTGAACGGACTGCCGGCGCCCAGGTCCGTGTCATTCTTTTCCTGGTCTTGGGCCAATTTGAGTTTAGCCAGCAACTCTTCGCCCAGCTTCCGGTCGCGCTTCGCCGCCAAACGCAAAACTTCATCGCGCAGCCGCGGCGGGAATTGCATGGCGAAACCGCCGGTCTCTTTCTGTTGCCGCGCCATCTCTTCCTTCATCTTGCGTTGCGATTCCTGGTCCGCCACTTCGGCTGCCTCCCACGCGCGGCGAAACAACGCACGAGCCTGCTCGGCATCCGTGGCCCAAAGCGCGTCCGCCACCCGGGCCTGGGCCCGGGCGCGCAAGGATTGATCCTTGAAGGCGCGCGCCTCCGTCGCTAAGTTCAAAAGCAGCGAAATCGCCAACGCACGGCGTTGTGCGGCGGCGCGGTCCGGCTCGGTGTTCTTAGCGGTTTTCGCCGCTGGTGCGGGCGTCGGCTTGGGCTCGGCCTTTGCATCATCTTTACCAGTTTGGGCTTGGACCGCAATCGACGCCGCCAGGAAGAGCACGGCTGACAGAGATACGCGCGAATGCTTCATTTCGCTTGCTCCTTAATGAATTAGGACGGTATGGACAGAAGTACTTAACCTTTGAAACGCCTGCGGATAGGCGCAGGTTCCAAAAGTGTTGTTAAAAGATTGTAAAAAGGGTGGGTGAAGGATCCGCAACGCGGTTAAACCGCGATCACTTCCATTTCCGGGTCGACCTCGGCGCGCAACATCCCCTCGATCGCCATCAAGGTCCCAGACAACGAACTGGGGCAACTGCCGCATGCACCTTGATAGCGAATTTTCAGGGTATGCTCCTCCAGGGACATCACATCCAACCATCCACCATCGCCCGCCAGCGCGGGGCGGATCTTTTCGTCCAAGATCTCATTGATGCGCTGCAAAATGGGGTCGTCCGAAACCGCGGCGGCAATGCTGCCACCCATTTCGGCGGCGGGACCGCTCTTAACGCTATCGGCGGCGCGGATCGGCACCGCCAACCGGGGCAGCAATTCATCCCAATCAGCGGGGTCTTCCTTTTCGATGGTGATCATGCTGTCCATGTAAAAGACGGACACGACTTGACCCACCTCAAACAGGGACTTAGCCAAGGGATCTGTTTCCGCATCGGCGGCATTGGCAAACTGATTCGACGTGCCCCAACTGACCGGTTCCTTTAACAAAAATTTGACCGCGTTGGGGTTGGGGGTTTCTTGAATATCACTGATCTTAGGCATTACGAATAAGCTCCGATGAATACATTACTTTAATGTAAGGATTATAGTGGTTATTGTAAGGAACGACAACCTGGTAACGGCTTTGGTACCGCCTACCCCAATATGTAGCGTACGCGACATAGCGGCAACGGATAAGGTACGAATGAATATGAGTGCTGGGTGCTTTAAGCTTGGCTTTTGCCTTGATTGGCGTAAGATGTTCGTAACTAGCGTGAGGCTGAACGTCTCAGGCTCCTCGTCCGACAAGGACGAGCGCGCGGCAGCCGGGGTGAGGACGGCTGCCGCATTAATTTATGGACCCTTGATTTGCGAACGGAGGAGTTTGCGGGTTGAATGGCGCTCCATAAAGTTCTTGATAGACCCATCCCAGAACGCGCGCTTCGGCAGTGCACAACGCTTCCAACCAACAACAGGTCAAATAAACGCGGCGCTCGCGATCGGTGGGTAATTGTTCTGACTTGCGCAGCGCAGAAGGCTCATCGGCATTAAGCTTGAATGCTTCGGCGATCTCTTCATTGGTATGCGTGGCGTCGTTGAGCGCTTGCAGCAGGTTGCTCAACCAAGTGTGCAGCGCCAGCGCTCCTCGATTCTCGGCCATCGCTTGGAAAATTCCGATGGCGAATCGGTCTTCGGCATGATCGAACGGCGCCAAGGGCACACCCGAATCCAGCGATTCCTTCTGTTTCCATTGAAACAGTTCCTCTACATTCGGGTGTCGCATGATGGCGACCCGTTCGTCGTAATTCAAAAACCACTCGACCAGATCGGCCAACGATGCCGTCTCAACATCTCCGTCCACCGTGCGGACCAGCGCGGGCGGTCCCATGACCGCCGTATTTCCTTGCTTCGGTTCTGCCATTAACTAGTTGGTTCCTTCTCGATCAATAATTCGAAATTGGGGCGTACCTCGCCCACCAGATCACCGCGGTGATTACGTATCACAAAGTGATGGTACGGCGCCAAAGCGGTCAGCGCTTCATCATTCAAGACGCCGAGTTGTTTTAGCGATTCGATCGCGACGTTGGGCCGCGCCCGGCGGTCTTCACCGTCCTCGATCTTGAAGGCGACGCCAAATCCACTGGGCCAGGCCGGTCCCGGCAATACCCCGGCGGTGTACACACCTTCGGCGCCAACCTTGGAAATGACGGTGCCGGCCGTAGCCCGCATTACTTCGGTATCCAAACGATCGTTCAATCCGCCGCCGACCATTTCGGGATTATTCGTCATCGCCAACACGATACGTTGGCACGCTGCGCGAACGGGTTCCGGCATTTCGGCGGGTGGGTTTACTAGTCGCGCGTACATCAAAGCCATCGCCCGTACGGGAATCGCGAACACCGGCGCGCCGCATCCATCAGTGGCCAGCT
>JBDSEC010000347.1:0-8668 GCA_039920205.1 Pyrinomonadaceae bacterium | reverse complement strand
CCACCGCGATCAGACCCAACGCCAACATCGCGTTCGGCGTATACGCAGCCACGATCCCGGCCGGCATGAGCAATGATGAAATACCGATAACGATCTTTCGCGCCGCATTCACCGACCAACCGCGCGAGATCAGGAAACCCGATAACCAACCGCCGACCAAGCTCCCGGCGTCCGCTGCGACAAAGGGCACCCAGGCGAATAGCCCGATCTGCTTCAGATCAAATCCATGAACTTTGTGTAAGTAGAGCGGGAGCCAAGTGATATAGAGCCACCACACCGGATCCACCAGAAACCGCGCGGCCACAATGCCCCAGGTCTGGCGATGTTGAAGCAGTTCGCGCCAGGTGTAGGATCTGCCCGGCGGCTCCGCTACCCTGGTTTCCTCCGCGCCTTCTTTGATCAGGTACAGCTCTTCGCGGCTCAACCACTTATGCCGCTCAGGTTTGTCGTAAACCAACCACCATACGCCAAGCCAGAGAAAGCCCAATGTTCCGGTAATTAGGAAAGTGGGCTGCCAGTGACCAAAATATGCCGTCAGGCCAACGATCACCGGGGGTGCGATGATCGAGCCGATCGCCGCGCCGCTATTGAAAATCGCCATCCCGAGCGCTCGCTCGCGGGGCGGAAACCACTCGGCCACCGTTTTCGCGGCTCCCGGCCAGTTGCCCGCCTCGCCCAAGCCCAACGCGAATCGCATCGCGCTGAGGCTTCGCAAACCAACCGCAAAGGCGTGGCTCATTGCCGCCAACGACCAGACGATGATCGAAACCGTGAAGCCTCGCTTGATCCCCACCCGATCATAGAGTTTTCCCGAAAGGCCCTGACTGATCGTATAGGCAAGCAGGAACCAAGTGGCGATGCCTCCAAACTCCGTATTCGTGAGCTTGAGATCTTGTACGATGAGCGGGCTCAGGACCGAGATCGTCAGGCGGTCGATGTAGTTGATCAGCGTCGCAAAAAAGATCAGCGAGATGATCACCCAACGAAGTCCGCGGAAAGACCCCGTCGGCTTACTCAAGTTGGGCATCACCGGAACCTCCGATGATTTTTTGTTCGCATTTGATTCCCACATTTTATTCATCAACCGAGTTAGGTCGAAACAACCAGGTCAGAAGAACCGCCCCTATCCCAAAAACTCACCGCAAAACCCTGCGGTCAGCGTCGATTTTTGCGGTGCAATCCCGCCAAACTGAAAAATAGTTGGGTGACCCAACAAAAAAGTTCTTGACGGGAAAAAATCCAAGTGTATTATGTCAAAACTCCTAACAAATTAGGTTTTCTGTTACTTACTTGATAAACAAAGTGCCGACTGGTGGAGCATAATAGCGGCTTATTCATTGAAAACACAAGCCTTTTCATCTCTACCCTGCGCTATTTTGTTAGGTTAACCAACAAATAATGAGAAAAATCAACCCGAGGGACTTTAAGTTAGCTACGCGTGGCACCTCGCGTGACATCAACAAGCAGATCGCGCTGACCCTAATTCGTACGCATCAGCCGGTCTCGCGGGCGGATCTCGCACGTCTAATGGAAACGAATCGGGCGAACATCACTTTTCTGGTCAGTGAATTGTTAGAAGAAGGGTTGATCCGCGAAGGCGCGCAAGGAAATCAAAAGACCCGCGGCCGCAAGCCGACCTTTCTCTATTTGAATTCCCAAAAGAGCCTAGCGGTCGCGGTCGATGTGCGGGCTTCGCGAACCTATTTGATGATCACCGACTCGATCGGCAAACAGTTGGGCGAGATCGTAAGTTTTCCCACCGTGCCGGAACCCGACAAGTTTGTCGACCAACTCGGCACTCAGGTGCGGCGGGCGCTGCGCAATATCGCGGAGGATGCTTCGTGCGATGGAATGGCCATTGTCATTCCCGGTGTGGTCGACCGCAAATCGGGCATGGTGCTGCATGCTCCGACGCTTCGGTGGCGCAACGTCAATCTCCTGGAACCGCTGCAGCGTGAGTTCGAGGGGGTCGAGATCCATCTGGAAAATTCGGGCAAGGCTTGCGCGCTTTCGCAAGTTTGGTCCACCCAAGGCGACGGTTCGGCGTTGAACGACATCGTTTTTGTCAGCGTCTCGGACGGCGTCGGTGTGGGCATCGTGCTCAACGGCGAATTGGTCCGGGGCAAGCACAATACCGCGGGTGAATTTGGTCATGTGCCGTTGAACATCGACGGCCCCCTTTGTTACTGCGGCGCCAACGGTTGTTGGGAATCTTACATTTCAAATCTAGCCACGTTGTCACGTTATTTCGGACGAAGCATCACCAACCGGCAGCCGCAATCATTCGACGCGGCCGATTTCACCATCGAAGATCTGATCGCCCGGGCACGCGGGAACGATACCAAAGCCTTGATGGCGTTGAATTCAACGGCGCGTTACCTGGGCTTGGGGCTGGCATCGATCGTCAACGTGATCGACCCGGCGCGGATCTACATCGGCGGCGAAATAACCGAGGCCTGGGACCTGATCGAGACCCAGGTGATGGAGGCGATCAAAGAACGAACCTTCACCACCGAATTAGGAAAAATATCTATCGGCATTGTGCCGGCGATGGCCTATCCACGCTTGCGCGGTGCGGTGGCGTTGGTGACGGCACCGGCCTTTGCGGCCCCCAAGGTCGCCTAAAGAATTACGAAGGCTCAACCCGATCGGCTCGTTGAGCAGGTGGCGGATTTCTTCAATGGTGAAATTTGCTCAAGAAATTTAGGACCTACTTTCCCGAAGGAGACACGTAAGAAATGGAATATCTTAACCGAGTATGGGCCGCACCGAAGGCTGTCAGCCACGTCCGCCGGCTGACAATATTTGCCGCGCTTGCGTTTTTGATGGCCCTTCCCCTAATGGCCAACGCGCAAATAACCACCGCCACGATCACGGGCACTATTTCCGACCCGACCGGAGCCCAGGTGCCCGCGGCCAGTGTCACGGCCCGTAGCGTCGATACCGGACTGACGCGAACTTCGGTAACCGGCGAGGACGGTACCTATCGGCTTGAATTTCTCCCGGTCGGCAATTATACGATCGAGGTTACTGCGGTCTCCGGCTTCAAGAAAGCGCTTCGCAGCGGAATTGTTCTACAGATCAACGACACCGCGCGCGTGGATATTGCCCTCGAGGTAGGAGATGTCAATGAAAACATCACTATTTCCGACGAAGCGTCAGCCATAAATACCAGTAGCGCTGAAATTGGGCGCACGATCCAATCGGCCGAGATCGCAAACCTGCCGCTGGTCGAGCGTAATGTTTTCACGTTGCTGGATCTGACCCCGGGGGTGCAATCGAACAATAATGGAGTGGCCACGGCGTCCACCGGTACCAGTTCCTTTATTCTTGGTTACCCGGAACAGCGAACCCTGATCAACGGCGGTACCGATGGGGGGACCGGGTCGGTAAACTACTATCTTGATGGCGGCATCAACATGACCAACCTGCGTAATACCGGTAACATTTTGCCCAACCCTGATGCCATTCAAGAATTTCGCGTCCAAACCAACAGTTACAATGCCGAATATGGCCGGTTTGCGAGTGGCGTGATCAACGTGCTCACCAAATCCGGTACCAACAAATTCCATGGCTCGGTTTTCGAGTTCGTCCGCAACACCGTCTTCAATGCCAATGAATGGGGTTCGACGCTGCAAAGGCCACCATTCCATCGCAACCAATTCGGCGGTACGATCGGCGGTCCGATCAAAAAAGATAAGGCCTTCTTCTTCTTCTCGTACTCGGGACTGCGCCAAATTACGAGCGCATTTCTGAGCGGGGCACGGGTTCCCACCGCACTGGAACGAGTCGGCAACTTTACGCAATCCGCGACCAAGCCGACCGATCCCGCGACCAATGCGCCGTTCGTCTGCAATGCGGTCCAGCATGTAATTTGTCCCAACCGTCTGGATCCGGTCGCGATGAGGATCATCAACACTTACATTCCGCTCTCCAATGTTATCCTCGCCAATGGCAACGCCGGCTGGCAGGGAAATGTTCCGACCCCATTTAACTCGAACGAGTATCTGGCAAAGGCGGACTATCAAATTACTGCGGATCATCGTTTGAGCGTAAGTTACTTTAATACCGGCGGAACCAGTACCACGCGGGCCGGCAGCCCCAACGTTCCCTGGAGTACCCAAGATTCCACGTGGCGGCAACACAGCGTCAACGCGAGCGACGTTTGGATAGTTAGCCCCACCAAGGTCAATCAGGTCTGGTTAACGTTCTCGCGTAACTTTGGCGGCCGCATCAACAACCCAGCGATCTCGCTTACCGATCTCGGTTCATCGTTCTTTATCCAAGGTACGCCGAATTTGCCGCAGATCACGGTTACCGGATACTTCACTCTGGGCCAACAGATCGGCGGCCCGGTGGCTGGTACTAATTTTTACTCGGCACGCGACGTCTTCAGTTGGACCAAGGGTAATCATTCGATCAGGTTTGGGGGCGAGATCTCGCTTAATAAGGACATCCAGCAAACGCTGCTGAACAATTACGGCGTATTCAGTTTCAACGGAAATTCAACGCAGCATACCGGACCCACGGTCGCGGGAAATGCCTTGGCTGATTTCTTGATCGGCATTCCCAGCGCGGTCTCGCAGGACGCGCCAGTAACGGGCTATACCAACAGTTGGTACACGGCGGCCTTCGTACAAGACGACTACCGCGTCTCGAAAGTGCTGACGCTCAATTTGGGTTTGCGCTGGGATGTGCAAACGGCGCCGACCGATCCGCAAAACCGGGTCGTTAATTACGTGCCCGGCGCTCATTCCACGGTGATCCCGACGGCTCCGGTGGGGGCACTGTTCTACGGCGATCCCGGAGTGGAACGGGGCGGCATTCCGAACAGCTACACTCATTTTTCGCCTCGCCTCGGTTTTGCGTGGGACATCACCGGCGACGGCAAAACCTCGCTCCGCGCCGCGGTGGGCCAATTTTTCGGCAGCATCTCGGGCAACGAGTGGAACACCATGACCAACTTCCAGCCGTTTTCGACCCGGCTGACGTTCACTAACATTAATCAACGCACCAGCGCGCAGGGGGTACCGTTGGGAGCTTCGCTGGTTAATCCCTATAACGCCTTCGTGGGCGGGAATCCCTTTCCCTACAATGGAACATTTACTACCGGCGGCAGCTTGTTCCCGGTGGCATCAAATTTCCAGTGGCCCCATACCTACCAGATGCAAATCTCGGTTCAGCGTCAGTTGACCAAGGATCTAGTTATGGGGGCGGCATACGTGGGTACTTACAGCCGCGAACTGCCGTTCGCGCGTGACATCAACTACCCGGTGCTGACCCCGACCGCCACGGCTGCGGGCGCCAACATATTGTCGCGGAGGCCAAACCCGCTGTTTGGTGCCGTTCTGCTGTTGCAGTCGGACCAGACCGCGAACTATAACGGCCTGCAACTTACCGCCAATATGCGCATGACGCATAACATCAGTTTTAACGCCTTTTACACCTATAGCAAGACGAATAGCAGCGTTCAGCTTTACAACAGCACGAGCCAGGGATTGGCCCAGAACTACAGCAACCTGTACGGAGATTACGGCGCCGGCGACACGGACCAACGTCACATCTTCAGCGCGAGTTTGATCTACAAACCTGATTACTTTACCGCTAGCAGTAATCCGGTTCTAAGGCACATCTTTAACGGATGGAGTCTTTCTTCCATCATCAAGATGCGCAGCGGTCTTCCCTTCACGGTCACTAACGGAGGCGTCGACGCGAACCTGGACGGCAATACCAATGATCGCGCCCAGGTGATCGGCGATCCGCATCTGAGCAATCCAACAGCGGCGATGTGGTTCAACACGGCCGCTTTTCTCCGGAACAATGTCGTTACCGGTGTCGCCACCGACGGCAATTCGCCCCGTAATTTCCTTTACGGGCCGAACTATCAGGCGGTCGATCTGGCCCTTTCGCGTGACTTTAATATCACCGAGACGATCAAGATACGCTTCCGTGCCGAGGCCACTAATGCTTTCAACCAAGTGAACCTCGGGCTACCCAACGCCACGGTGCCAGCGAACGGAACGATATCGACGACCTTTGGCACTATTACATCGGCCGCGGCGATGCGCAGATTGCAATTTGGCGCGCGCTTGACGTTCTAGTCCGGCGTAGCCGGAGGGATTGGGGGTTGGGGGCTGGGTGGAAGAATATTCCGCCCGGCCAATTGCCCTAATCCAATTAGGAGTTGAATGCTGAGCCGCCTTGCTAAAATTTCGCGTGCTTTGATCATCATTGGGATGGTTTGTCTAACCGTCGCGGCGCAGGGCGATCGCGTTTCGACGGCGGCGTTGAAGTCAGAGACTGATACTTTTCTGGCGCGCGAGATTGCCGCGCATTTTGCGGATATCAAGACGCTGAATCTGCCGCCGGACCGCGTATTGGGCGCGCTTACAGTCGGCGAATTTTCCTGGGGCAGTTTCGCCCGCGCGCTGGCGGCGCAGGCGGATCTGGGCGGCGATCACACGATCGCGGGTAAGGACACCGCGCGGGCCATCGCCGAGATCGGATTGATCGAATCGCGACAGGGCGGCAAGGCGTTTTCACAGCTTTATTCGACGCTTGCGTTGCGCCACTACGGTGCGGATCTTTCGAAGAACGCCGTCTGGCTAAGCATGAACGACAGCGAGCGGCAAGAATGGCAGGCGTTGCTTGATCCCAAGCGGTTTTACGATGCCAAGAAACGCGCGGTGATCAATTTGCCCGAGAATTACCTGGGCGTGGCGGCACGGGTGGCGGCGATGAGTTTTCAGATGGGAGTATTAAAGGATCGCGCCTATCTAGATAACGTGGTCGAACGCGCCGCTCAGCAGTTTACCAATGGAGCGATCTATTCGGATGACAATCCACCGACCGGACGCTATGACCGTTATTCAAACGAGTACGCGCGGTTCTGCTGGGACGCCGCTGATATCGCTGGCCGTCAAGACATCAAGGATAAGTTAAAGCCGTCGCTGAAGCGGCAGATGCAATTGTGGTGGGATCTGGTTTCGCCGGCCGGCTATGGTTACAACTGGGGACGCAGCCAGGGGTTGGTCAGTTATCTGGACACGTTAGAGATCGCCGCATTCCTGGGCGCCCACCCCGAGTTTCGACCGGCACCGTTAACGGAGATCGCCGCGCTTTATAACCAGGCCTGGCTTTGGGTTCGTGCGGATTACAGCGACACAACGCATATGTTCACGGTGTTCGCGTTCGGCCGCGGGAATTATTCCTACATCAGCCCGATCCGCGAATGGCAACAGACGGGTACCGGTTTGGGCAAGATCATCTTGGCGAATGATACATTCATGAAGGTGTTGGAGCGCGAGAAAGTGACGCAGTTTCCCGCCCGGCCGACCTTGCCCGACGTCGCGCGATTCGAATATTTCGCTAAGGGGACCGATAAGCAGGAAGGCGTCTGGCTAGTACGCGCGGGCAAGTTACGCTTTGCTTTACCGATCACGGTGGGAACCAAACCGGCGATCGCGGATTACCTTCCGGCGCCGTTCGGACTTTCCGGATTCTCGGCCCCGGTCGAGGAGGTTTACCCTTCGTTCGTGCCGTTCTTGACCTTGGATGATGGACAGACTTACGCGGCCGCGGATGGCGCTGATTCGATCACTCCGGCGGCGGATGGGCGGTCATTGAGATTTTCTAATCACCGTTGGGCGCGGATCGGCAGCAAGTCGGGCGAACGGTTCGAAACCGGACTGACTAGCGAGGTGGAGTTTGTAATAAAGGACGGCACACTGATCCGCCGCGAAACGGTAACGGCAGTGCGCGAAGTGACGATCAAGCAGTGGCGGTTCGCGCTTCCCTCAACCGCTTCATCGATCACACCGTCGGCCAACGGCCGAAGTTTTGACCTGACCGGCCGGGAAGGGGCGCAGACCGTCACGTTTGTTGTTCCCGATCAAGTGAAGTTAGCCTTGATGGCAACGGGTGACGGCCGTCTGGGCAAAGGTGTGCTGGGCGCAATACCCATGCATGTGGTCGCACAGCAAGCAAATATCAAGCTTGCGGCCGGGCAAAAGTATACGTGGGAAATCAGCATCGAACCCAAATGATAAATTCGATGGAGCAAGGCGGGAACTTAAACATATGATCGCTAGCGAACTCTCGACAAAGGCACTGGTAACCGATTGGGACCAGATCCCGGTCACGCAAACCGCCCCGGGCATCAAACGGCAAATGGTCGTCGGACAGAACGTAATGATGGTCCGCTTCACCTTTGATCCGTTGGTGGTGACCGACGAACACACCCATCCGCACGAGCAGATGACTTTGGTGGTCAAAGGCCGCGTGAAGTTCACCATCGAGGGTGAAGTAAAGATCGTCAACGCCGGTGACGTATTGCACTTTCCGCCCCACAATCGACATGGTGCGACGATGTTGGACGAAGAGGTCGTGCTGATCGATATCTTTTCGCCGATTCGCGAAGATTTTTTGGGGAAGTAGGCGGAAGAGGTAGTCAGTAGCCAGTAGCCAGTAGTCAGTAGAAGAACGTCCGCGTCCCAAATTGGACCAGTATCCCTAGGTTGGTAGTACCGCCTTCAGGCGGGTTCTTTTCTTGTTAGAGCCGCATGCGGAAAAGGGCGGCGCGCCCGGGTCAGAACCGGGAGCGATAGCGACTGGGTTTTTCGGTCTTTTGGTCTTGGCATGAAAGAACGGTAAGTAAACAGGATTTTCT
>JBDSEC010000346.1:0-4589 GCA_039920205.1 Pyrinomonadaceae bacterium | reverse complement strand
GAACGTCCAGACGGGGATACGGCAATCCACGCAGAAAACTGATCTGCTCTTCACGCGCGCGTAGGTATGCGCCCTTATCAATATTCTGCAGTCCCGGCGGCAGGTCGGGATCGTCCTCTTCTTCTTCGGCTTCGTTTCGATCTTTGTCGCCGTCACCAGGGCGGGTCACCGCCGGCTTCTTACCCTTCACCTTGGGTTCCTGGGCCGAACCCGGGGCTACTATCATTGATAGGAACAAAGCTGCAGTTAAGAACAAAACAAATAATTGGCGCATTCCGACGTCTCCTTATGATCTTGAACAACGCAATGTTCGGGACCTTTGAGGGTGCCTCCGAACAAATAATTGGGCGTAGAGAGAATATCGCAGGCGCGCGGGCAAGGCAAAGCTAAAGACATGGATTCATCGGCCGCTTAGGCGGTGTGTTAGGATACGGACTACCCCCCGAGAACGTTTCCCCTGGAACTTTGCGAGGAGTTGTGCGCTATGTTAAGAAGGATCATTGCCACCTCGGGTACCTGGGTCGCGTTGCCCTTGCGCCTGGTGATCGGCGCCGTTTTTATCGGCCATGGGTCGCAGAAATTGTTCGGCGCGTTTGGCGGACCTGGTTTGGCAAAGTGGACCTCGAGCCCGCCACCGCTGGCCTTTATGCAACCGATGGGTAAGTACTGGATGGGCGCGGCGGTCGCGGCGGAATTTCTGGGTGGCATTCTAGTGTTGTTGGGTTTGTTGACCCGCGTCGGGGCCTTGCTCATTTTAGGTACGATGATCACCGCCATTGTTGGCGTCCATTGGCCAGGCGGGTTTTTCGCGCCCGAAGGGATCGAATTGCCCATGACGCTCGCAGGCATCTGTTTGGCCTTGTTGTTGACCGGTGGCGGCCAAGTATATGGCGACCTAGCACTTTCAAAACGGCGTCGATGACCGTTAGCCAAAGCATCCTATGAAGCGTTCGCCCCTGCTGGTAATTTTCACCACCGTTTTCATCGATCTGATCGGGTTTGGCATCGTCATTCCCGTATTACCGTTCTATGTCGAAGGCGCCGGGTCGCGTTTTCATGCCTCGCCGCGCATGGTAGGTTTCCTGGTCGCCTCGTTCTCGATCATGCAACTTATCTTTTCGCCGATACTGGGAAGATTATCGGACAAGTATGGCCGGCGGCCGATCCTGCTTTATAGCGTGATCGGTACCGGCCTAAGCTTTCTGATCCTCGGCTTCGCGACCACGTTGTGGGTGCTTTTCCTGGGTCGCATTTTGGACGGCATTTCGGGTGGCAATATCTCGACCGCACAGGCCTATATCGCCGACGTCACCACGCCGGAGAATCGCGCCAAGGGTATGGGCCTGATCGGCGCGGCCTTCGGGTTGGGCTTTATTTTTGGGCCGTTACTCGGCGGCGTACTCAGCCGTTGGGGCATGGCGGTTCCGTTCTTTTTCGCTGCCGGGTTGTCGTTCGCCAACGCGACATTGATCTATTTCACCTTGCCCGAGACCGTGACCGCGGAACGAATGAGCCGGGCGCGTATCGAGGTCGGTTCGTTCTTTAGCCGCTGGACCGCCTTGTTCGAATCTTTGCGCAGTGGACCATTTGGTCTGGTCTTGATCATCTACTTTTTGTTGATCGTGGCTTTTTCGATCATGACGACCACATTTGCGCTCTACACCCAATTCCGGTTTAGCTATGACGCGGCGCACAACGGGAATATTTTTGCCTTTATCGGTGTTATCGCGGTGTTAGTTCAGGGCGTCTTGTTCGGGCGCTTGGCGAAGATCTTTGGTGAAGTGCGCTTGGTTGTCGTCGGTTGCGCGCTTTTGGCCATCGCCTTATTCGCGTTTCCGTATGTGGGACCGCAAGCAGGGGGATTGATCGCATTGTTGACGTTAGTGGGCGTCTTGGCGGTGGGAAATTCCCTAGCCACCCCGGCATTGACCACCTTGAGTTCAAAGAGTGCCACCGGTGAAAACCAAGGCACGACCCTCGGGGTAGCCCAATCGGCAGCCAGCGCCGCGCGCGCCGTGGGGCCTTTGCTGGCCGCGTTCTTGATCCACAGCGCGGTATCCGCCCGGCAGATCGACGACCACTCGGTCTTGCGGACCTTTTGGGTATCGGCGGTGATCGTGGCGGCCGCGGGAATACTGGCGGTCTATTTTCTTATAGCGTATTCGAATATTGAGGGGAAAGCGCCGCCGCCGGAGGTCGAGGCCATCACGTAAACTCCCAACTCCCCTCCTTTGCTAAGGGGTTGGGCCATTAGGCCCGGGGTGGTTCGTTCAATAGACGTTCTTCAGTCCGATTTTGGTTTCAACAGAACTACCACCCCACGGCCGCAAGCGGCCAACCCCTCCTAAGCATAGGAGGGGAGCTTGGGTCACCAAATCGAGGGGACCTTACTCTCGTCGATCTCAACCGCCTGACCGCCGGGAAGTATGTGCAGAAGCCGCAGGCCGCGAGTGCGCAAGGGTGCGGCCAACATACCCACACGATGACAATTCGCCCGCGGCGTAGTGTGCGAAGTCAGCGGCTGCGATTCCGAACACATCAGACAGACCCGCGTATCTCCCGCTAGCTCAACGATCCGGTCCAAACCACGTGCGACTTCTTCCGGCGGCGCGACCACCTTGCCGCCACATTCCGGTATCCACTCGTAACCGATCCCGTTCTTGCGTAACAAATCTTCCAAAACGCGAATGTTGTATTGCGGCCAGCGCGAACGTGCCACGCTGCGCACATCACAGATCAAACCGATCTCGTATTCTTTTAGCAGAGAGAGAAAATAGTTGAATGGATGCCGGCCGTGGCCGATGGTGTAGATAACGTTAGGTTCGTTCAAATTTTCACCGATCCACGAGGGCCTCTTACTTGACCACTGCGCGCTTCCGATCAACCTACCGTAAGCGCTCCCCTGCTCAGAGTTACGCCGTTAGGCGTGATGTACCGGGCAAGTAAGCATCGTACGGTACTATTGGCCACGTTCATCACTCCTGAGGGCGTTACTCTGAACTGATGCCCGTTATCTTTAAGTCTTGATCACCAGTGAGGGGTATCTTCTAATCCGCAGGCGCATAATTCTTCTTGATCCAATCGCGAACATCCGAGGTCGTAAGGTCGACGAGCTTACCACCCGTGAACATTTCATCGTTGGTCACTTCTAACGCCGCAAAATCCGGGCTGGTGAAAGCCGCCATTTCTGCATCGGTGGCGAATTCTGTTTCCGCTAGAATCAATCCCCACAGCGGCCCGACAAAAACATCGATGGAATACTTGCGGCCTTCGTGTTGGTACGGATAGCGGTTTTTGCGGATCTCGTTCCCTTCAAACAGCGAGAACACTTCGTATTCAGCGGCGGAGAGATAAATATTCGTTATCACCGTCCGCGAAAAGTCGGCGGGATCGGGCGCGTACTTTTGCGTCAACTTGGCGATGTATTGTCCCGAAGGGAGCAAGCGGATCTTGCGCAGTCGCATACGCGTCGCGGTGATGTAGTTATCCCAGATCTGCACATGTTCCGAGGCCCGCGTGAGTCCCTCGGGCAAGTTGTTAAGTAGGAAACGCCGCTCGCGCTCGACCCGCGCGTACTTACCGTCAACCGCGATCGTATTTTCTGTGGTTGGAACCGCCGCGCCCATCCTTCAATTTAAGCACATTTCGCGCGGCGGCGTAACAGGCGGAAGAGGTAGATCCTCGCAGAACGCTCCGCGATTCACCAAAGGCCAATTATCAGTGCGCAGTGAAGGCAATTTCTTACAAAACTCCCGGTTTATGCAAGCGCGCAAATCGCGCATACACCGCTCGAACCGGCTCGGCCGCTGACCAGCCCGGTGAGGCTTGCCTCACCGGGCTGCTTTCTCGGTGCGGCTAGGCCGCGAATGTTCTTTTTCTCACTCCGCCCGAAAAGCAAAATTCGCGGCACCGGAGCGGGAAATTGAAGGATTCGCCGTTGAGGCAAGCCTCACCGCATTGGGCAGCAGCAAAGCTGTTTCGGAAATTGGCCCAGTTCCCCAAAATTGAGTCGAACCGCACGCATTAGGAATTGCGTTGACGCAGAACCAGCAAAACCTCGGGAATGACTGCTCCGGTGTCAAAGCAACCAGTTTTTCGGAGGGTGCTGTTTTGACGCGACCGCGTCCCAGCGTCCTTCCAGTTATCTGCCCGCCGCAGACCAGGCCGATAAGCTTTGCGAGAACCGGCCCTTCTCCCTATTATCTAAACAAATGCCAAACGACGCACCCGAACCCGGAAAGAAATGGCTGATCGCGATAATTGTTTTCGTCGCTCTGTTCTGCGCGGCGTTCGCGCTTTATTTGATCGTGGCGGGTTTCTATTGGAGACCGTTACCCAACCCTTGATCCCGGCTACTGACCGGGCCCTTCATCCAGTTGGCTATGGTGCTTTTTTTGTCCGGTGTCGATCGTGATAACGCTAAAGTGACCGTTGCTTTCCAACATGACCTGCTTAACCTCATTCAAATGTTCGATCCCTTGCAGTCGTAATTGACTCATTAGGTCTTCATCACTGATCCGCTCCTTTTTGAGGTTTTTTTCTAGTTTGCGCCCGTTCTTTACCAGCAGCAATCCTTGCGGCTCGAGAAT
>JBDSEC010000345.1:0-13055 GCA_039920205.1 Pyrinomonadaceae bacterium | reverse complement strand
GCAACCTGTTGGTGCCCACTCGCCAAGGATTGATCGCCTTTGCGCCCAATGTCGCGGCGGCCGCTAAATAGATCTATACCTTACGGCAGTTCGACTTCCGTCGGTTGGCCCAATTCGATCGGCCGCGGCCGGACCAATGACCACAATTTAAAGACGATCCCGTGCAGCACGTAAGCCGACACTAAAACCAAGAGAACATACTGGGAAAACAACCAAATGCCCACGCCCAACGTGGTAGCCAGGATGACCAATCGGACATTTGCGCGTCCGGCGCCTACCGATTTGAAACTACTGTATCGGATCGTGCTCACCATCAAAATTCCCAGGCATGCGACCAGCGCCATGATCAAACCGCTCAGGATCATCAATCGCGGTTGGCCGTACCGGGCGATCGGTTCCGGATGAAAGTGAATGATCGCGGCTAACGCGGCGGCCGCGGCTGGAATGGGCAAGCCGACAAAATTCTTCTTATCTACTTTCGTGACGCCTTCGGCGATCAGTCGTGGCCGCATAGCCTGCACATTATAGCGGGCCAGCCGGAACGCACCGCACATTAGGTACAGGAAGGAAACGAACCAACCGAGCTTCCACATCGAACTGCCTTCCGGCAGCGCCGAGCCGTAACACCAGGAAAACACCAGAACCGCGGGTGAGATCCCAAACGTCAGTACGTCCGCGATCGAATCGAATTGCACGCCGATCTCGGTCGTCGTTTTGGTCAATCGCGCAATGCGGCCGTCCAACGCGTCAAAAACCACAGCAAAACCGATCATTACGGCCGCCAGATCGAAATGTACCGAAGCCTGAGCAAAGCTCGTCGCCGTGCGGCCCGATAGTATTTGAAAAGCGCGCATGGATTCCATGATCGACATGAATCCCATCAATATATTGGCGGTGGTAAAGCTGAACGGAATGAGATACAGGCCCTTTTTCAGTCCGCGCCGTTCGGGATTGGGCGGATTCTCTTGGTCGATCTCGACTGGTTCAATGCTTGGAGCGGGTTTCATACAATTCTCCCGATGATCGATTCCCCGCCCCGCACGCGGGCGCCAACGTGAATCTCAACCCGCACCGACGGCGGTAGAATAAGATCGGTGCGCGAGCTGAACTTGATCAAGCCGAACCTTTCCCCGAGCCCAACCTGGTCGCCGGCCCGTTTCCAGCAGACGATACGGCGAGCCAATATGCCGGCGATCTGCTTACAGACAACGGTAACCTCGCGGCCTTTGATGGTCAGTGAATTCTGCTCGTTTACCAAACTCGCCTCTTCCTTCGTCGCCGGCAAGAATTTACCTTTGGCGTAAAATACATCGGTGATCTCCCCGGCGATCGGCGACCGGTTGATGTGAACATCGAACGGTGAAAGAAAGATACTGACCACCGTGGGCGATTCCGGATTGCCCGGATCGGCCGACTCCACACGGGTCACTTTTCCATCGGCCGGGGATACCACCAGTTTGGGATCTTCCGGTACGTTCCTTTGCGGATCGCGAAAGAAATACGCCATAAACGCGGCCAGCAGAAAAAAACACGCTCCGGCGATCATGGCCGGGCGGCTGCTAAAAACATAACCCAACCCGCCTAACGTTATTGCCATCAACGCGGGCGTGATCATGTATGGATATCCTTCACGCGCGAACATCTTGGCTCCTGACTGCAAAAGCTAAAGTAATCAATTAATTGGCGTGTTGATTGAGGTTCAAGTATAACACTAGCTTCGACTTCTCGAAAGAAAACCGGAGGCGGGTGGAAACCATTCGCCTCCGGTAAAATTTGTCCTTAAATGCTCGAAACACCGCCTCGCGCCGGGCGAATAGCGGTGTTAGTGATGCGATTCTGAACCATTTGAATGGTGCATCATGATCGAGTACATCTGATCTTTCACGGCCAGCTTTTTCTTTTTGAGTGTGACTTCTTCGATCTGCTCTTCTTCGTTAGGGTAAGCCAGCGCCGATAATTCGCTCAATCTGGCTTCGTACTTCCCATGCTCACGCGCTAATTCGCGGAACGCGGGATCTGCCGCTATCAATTCTTCTTTCAAGCTGTCCGTGTTGGTTAATTCCATGCGGAAAAGCCTCCTTTCAGATGTCAAACGGGGAAACTCGGAAACAACTATTTGGCGGTTTCGGTCAACCGTCCGCCACGTTTTACGTAAACAAAATGTTAACGCACACCGGTCTAGAATATCAAGCCCTTGGCGGCAAAAAACCGCGCATCACTAGGGCACTTTCATCCGGATTCGAGTAATACTTTCGGCGTTCGCCGATCACGGCAAAGCCATAGCTGCGGTACAACGCTTGCGCCGCCTGATTCGAGGCCCGGACCTCGAGCAACCCAGTCACAGCGCCCATCGCACGGCCGCGCGCCAAAACCGCCCTTAGCAACAATCCACCCAACCCCAACCGCCGATGATCAGCCCCTATCGCG
This sequence comes from Pyrinomonadaceae bacterium, assembly GCA_039920205.1. Classification (GTDB taxonomy): domain Bacteria; phylum Acidobacteriota; class Blastocatellia; order Pyrinomonadales; family Pyrinomonadaceae; genus JBDSEC01. The sequence goes on along the minus strand of JBDSEC010000345.1, from coordinate 10,628 downwards.
ATATTGTTGACGTGTAGTTCCGCCGCCGAAATAACCATCCGCGCGGTCGCAAAACCCAGGATCCGTCCGTGTTCGGGCGCCCAGGCGGTTCGGCTTTCACGCGCGACCAGCATCACGGCTTCCTGATTCCACAACTCCTCGGCATAGCCGACGCGCCCCCAAGGACTGAGACCGCTCTCGTTCTCGATAGCGACCACGTCCTCTAGGTCACGAGTGGTCATTTCCACCACGGTGATCTTGGACAGGAAAGTTTCAGTTCTTACGGCTGACATCTAAGTTTCAGTTCGGCGTCGGACAACCGGACATACATCGCGGTCAGATCGGTTGGCGTCGATTCCCTGCCACCGGCTTGGGCCACTTGAATAACGTTAACCGCCAGATTAACAGTTGGCGGCGTAACGTGCCAATTTGAAAATCCGGCGGCCATCACCGCGTCGGTATAATTCGCCCCCGCGACGCTGGCCCAGGTCAGCGATTCGATCCCGCCGCATAGCTCAATTAGTTGCGGCAGGGGCAAATGGTCCGGTGGCGTTAACTCTTCGATGGCTCCATCTACGTTAACCCGCAGTCGTTGAGCGAATACCTCGTTCCGTCCGGCCGGGATCAAAGCGACGATCGATCCCGGCACGCCCGCCGATCTGGCCACCGCATAAAGCGTAGGCACTGCGGCGACCGCGCAGCCCAAGGTCGCAGCTAACCCTTTCGCCGTGGCAATGCCGATGCGCAAACCCGTAAAGCTGCCGGGGCCGATCGTGACGGCGATTCGATCGACGTCAACCAGCGTCAATCCATTGGCGTCCAAGATCTCGCGGATCTGTCCCAGCGCCTGGGTAGATTGCGTGCCAGTGGGGTCGCCTTCCAGCGCACCCAAGATCTCGTCGCCGCGCGCCAGGGCTACGCTCCCGCCGCGGGTGGCGGAATCGATGCCTAAGATAAGTTCGGAAGAATGGATAATCGACAATGGAAAATGTATAACGCGCAATTGCGCCCTACCAGCCAATTTGGCGATGACGTAATGGAGAAATGATACCAGCAGAGGCAACTTACCGTAAGCGCGTAACCGTTCAGAGTTGCGCCTTTCAGGCGCGATGACCGTACTTCAGACGCAACTAATAAATTTAGCGCGCATCGCTTTCGTAGCCCCACCTTAAGGCGGAATCTGTTGGTTACCGGTTTTATTCATGGTAAATGGTCCCGAACCAAACATCACGCCTGAAGGCGTAACTCTGAACCGTTGCGCGGTCACGATAGGAGGTGCCTGGCCGCAACTCTCCCACCTACTATCGCAGGCGGTACTGACCTCGTTCCACGGCAGGCGGTCTTTGCTTAACCCGGCGCGCGGCCCTTCGCGCTACGGCTCCGCTACAAAATCCGCGTTTGTTACGTTTGCGTTCAATTCGAACACTCGCGTCGGAGTCGAGAACAAATACCGTCCCGAGCTTACGGTAACGAGGTACAGGCGTCCTACCGTCAGGCCACTGAAGTTGAAGTAACCAAGTTGTCCGGTCTGCGCGATCATCGGTTCCGTCAAGCCGGCACCCGTTAAGACTACCAGAGCATTGCTGATTGGCCGGCCGTTGGCATCCACGATGCGGCCACCCAAATCCGCTCCGGCCGCCGTCGGCGCCAAGGCCGGACCCGCCGTCCACTTCGAGAAGCTGCTGATATTTTGAACGTACATATAACCGCCCGGCACATTCACACAGGGACTAGCCGTAGAATTCCCAGGGCAATCCAGCGCGTTCGTGAAACCGATCGCCGCCGGCGGATTGATCCGCACGATCCGGTAGCCCGTTCCTCCACCGATAACGTCGCCCGGCATGAAGTGGAACTTGAGGTTCGCGGTGATCGTGCCGGTCTTCGTCAGATCCCAGTAGCGCTGAAGTGAATTGGGATCAAGCGCCGGGGTCTCGCCCGCAAAGCCGTAGTACTTCTGCACCGCCGAGACGGTCAGGCTGTCGCCCGCGGTTCCCGCAGTCAGATTAGTTACCTCGACCGGTGAGTAACCGTTCGCCGTTCCAATGTCGTAAGTAAACGATTGTCCGGCCCCGGCAGGATACAACTTCTGTTCCTTACCGATGATCGAACCGGCGGACCTCGAAACCGTACCAGAGATACCGATGATAACCGAATTCGCTGCGGCGTTTATGGTGCCTTGGGTCATGGTCAACGTACCATTGATCCGGATGTTGCCGGTCAATAACGTTAGGCCGGCCGTATTGATCATCGTCATACCATCGAAAGTATTTACACCGGAACCCCCGATCGATTGCGCCGAGGCGCCATTAAAGATCACGGTGCGTGAATTCGGCGTGAAGATTCCGTTGTTGGTCCAATCACCTGAGACCTGGATATCCTCCGCACCCGCCGCCAGCGCACCGGCCGGTTCGATCAACACGTCCTTATAGGATGTGCTAGAGAGCCAGGTTCCGGCGATAACATCCAACGTTTCGGTGACAGACAACCCCGGCACAATTGACGTAACGGTGTTCCCCGGATTGTTAATGGTCAAATTTCTGACTGTCGCGGGCAGACCATTACCCGTTAACTGCGCCGTGGTACCGTTGTAAACATAATTCGCACCGGTATTAAAACTACGCGTGGCGGTCTGGATCATACCGGTCGCGCCCGAGGTCGTAATGCCAGCGGCATGGCAGATACCCAGCGATCCTTGATCGTTCAAGGTAAACGTACTTCCCGCGCCGCCAATGACATTGAAGCAACCGGTAAGCATGGCGCCACCATCAACGGAAACCGATCCGGCGCCAATATTAACTTGGCCTGCCAGCGTAGCCACCGTCGTATTCCCCGTCACTAGAATTGAATCGTAATTCCCGCCTGGCAGCGTTCCGTTGACGTTGAGCGTTCGATTGACAGCAAACTCGTAGGCGCCAATGTCCGGCGTGGCGCCACGCGCGTTTCCGTCGGCGTCGAGGGTAAAGCCGGCGATCATCGTCCCGGCATTCGAACCCGGCGGCGGCGCCGCGTATCCAGTTCCGGTAACTATGTGCAGATCCGTGGCCGAGGTGAAAAGCGGGTTTCCCGCTATCGAATTGGGGGTATCCTGGCCCGTCGCCGCGATCCAGTCCGCCAGCGTCACTGTGTCGGTGCCGATGTCATCCAAACCGCCCGTGCGGCCGAGCGCAAAAAGCGCACCAGTGGTGTTAAAGAAATTGTTGTAATTCGAGGTTAGGTTGTTAAAAGTGCTATACCCCAACCCAATGTTATGCACCGCTTGGAAACTCGACGTGATCACCTGAGTGTTGTAAAAGATGTTGTTGCGGATGTCCACAACGGGGTCGTTGCCGTTGATGGCTAAACCGTAACTGCGTTCAACGCTAGCGATTCCCCCTGACGTGCCGCTCATGGAGATCGAGTTAAAGTAGATCTTCGTGGTCGATCCGATTCCACCGCCCAGAAACATCCCCGCAAAAAAGTTATCGAAGGTACCGGTGCCGGCTACTCCCGTTATTACGTTGTGGTCGATCTGCGTGGTCCCCGACGTCGTCGCCGCAATGCAAATACCGCACGAAGATTCGTTCGACGTATGGGTGATCGTGCCAATGACGTTACGGGAAACAATGGCGTTGACCACTTCGTTGCCGCTGGTCGCCGAATTCACGATCGGGTTCGCCCCCACAAACCCGAGGGTGATACCCATCGCATCCGTGGACGCAGCATTCGAACTGATCCCACTAACCGCGTTCTGGGTGACCTGGATGCCATCTTCAAATCCCGCCATGATGCCGCTTCGACCGATGTTGTTGGGCGATGCCGCGGTCAAAATGTTCTGCGCAATGACGTTGCCCGTATTCTTTGCCGCCGCGCTTGCTCCCTGGGTGTAGATCCCTCTTTGCAGTCTTCGGATATCGCAACCCTCGACGCGGTTATTGTTATTGCCGGACCCCAAACTGCTAACGCTGATGGTCGTTCCGCCAAAACCGATGCCGAAGAGTGTTTGATTGCTAGCGTTTCCGTTGATATTTAGTTTCCGGAAGGTATTGTTGGTCGCACCATTCCCTCCGGTCGCGGTCTGGACCCAGATGACCGCCGACGAGGCGCCGGCGTTGGTGTTGTTTATCGTTAAATTATTGTCCACCGCTTCGGGCGCTAGGCCGGATCGGTCACCCTCGTCTGGCGGCGGGATCGACGTGCTGGTCCCGTCAAATACAATTCGATCGGCACCATTGAGCGTGATCAAACCGTTGGAACTGGAACCCGAGATCAGCCGCGCCGAGCCGCTGGCTTTGATGGTGACGGTGAAGTTCCCCACCGGGTCTTCCACGAGTTGATTGAGAATGATCGCGCCGGTCTCGGCCGTTAGGTCGGAAGTGATATTAACCGTGACGTTGCCGGTCAAGACTCCGGAGTTAAGCGTAGCAAACAATCCACCGGGATTCGTGATCGACGGAATTGCGCCGCCCGCGTCCACCGTAATGGTCGCGGGTATCGCCGCCGCGATGGTGTAACTGTTTATCGTTCCACCAATGGGGAAGGCCGTCGCGGTCAAGGCCACACTGGTGGGGGTCGCGGCAAAGGAACCCGCGTTGATGCCCATATTCGGCGTGGGCGCGTGGGTATCTTGCGCCACCACGAAATACTGGATGACGTCACCGATGCTCACACCCGCGCCGCCAAAGAGCTTCGAATAATCGACCGTGAAGGTAAAGGGGGAACCGCCCGCGCCCGTGGCCTCGACAAATTTCCATCCAACCGTCGCGCTGGTGTTGCCATTAAATGTGTTGTTGGCATCAGAGGTCTTCTTGAAATAGACCCGCGGTCGCGTTCCGGCCGTAACGTTGACCCCGGTGGCATCCGTGATCGTGACATTGCTAAAGGTGCGGGTGCCTACATTCGCGCCGTTACCCAACAAGGCATAACTAATAACCGGGCCGGTCATATCATTAAGGATGCCGGCAAACTCGTCCGCGCCCACATCCGGGACCGTGACGCTGCGAGCTTGACCGTCAAAGTCATCGCTAATTCCGGTTCCCGTCCCGCCGGCGCTTTCCACCTGGGTCGCGATCGCCGGGTTTATGTGTAAGAAATTCGCGTTGGAACCGGTGGTGCTGAGGAAAGGCGGATTTTCACTGACCGACCCCGAATCCCGGGGGCCGATCGTTCCGGCCGTAAATACACCGTTCCGATAAGCCGCCAAGGTCTGCGCGGAACTGACGCCATCCGAATAGATCAAGTTCGTAGCGCTGGGCGTGCCCGCATAAAACAGGTTGTTGTTCGAAGCGGTGGCATAATTGTTCAAATTATTCGCGGCGCCGGCGCTACGGCGATAAGCCACGGTTAATCCGGCGCCGTTTTGCACCGAAGTATTTACCACAATATTATTTCTTAGGTTTAGCGCCGACGTCGTAACGGTTGAACTCGCCACTGTTGAGATGCCCGACGAACCAAAGCCCGCCCCCGAAGTCGGATTATTAAGATAAATGGTGTTGAAGAAAATGTTGTTCGTTGAACTCGCCGCCGCTCCGGTAATGCTGATCCCGATAATACCGTTGGGAAAGGTCGAGCCAGCTGCGGTCAGGCTTCCGATCAAATTATTGGCGATGGTCGCCGTGCTAAAGGCCGTCGTGCAGTTCTGCAGGATGCCAGTGACCGTGTCTCCGGAATGAGTTCCGCCCAGGCCGTAGATCTTGTTTTTGGTCAAGCTGACCCCTGGTGCCTGCGTCAAAATACCGGTAACGACCCCCGGTCCGGTGGCGGTGAACGTGTTGATCCCATTCTGTGTCGCTGTGATGGTGGCGGCATTGGCCGATCCTAACTTCAAGCCAGTGATGGTGGTTCCGCCGGTAACGTTGCTGATCGTATTACCGCTGACAACGCTTCCATTGGCGCTTTGGTCAACCTCCATCAACGTGATCTCGCCGGTCGGGGTCGCGGTGGCGGTAATGTTACTGAACGTGTTGTTGGTGATCGTCTTGACCGGTGCGTTGCCCGATGGCGCGCCCTCGCGATTCAACCATCCATAGATCACCGTGTCTCCGACGATGTTGATGTTTGAAAAATTGTTCAGCGTTTGCGTCATGGTCGAACCGGCCACGGACGTACCGTCAGCGGTATAGAACGTTACATATGAACCTGCTCCGCTCTTGGTGAAGGCCGTCACGATCGCATTACTATTCGCATTTTCAATGCCGGTGGCGGTCATTATCCCGGTTTGTAACCGGGAAAGGAAAGTGACCGAACCACTCGTATTAACGTTCAGATTGGTGAAAGTATTGCCGTTGATATTGTCGGTACCGGCGCCATTATGTAACCAACTGATATACGCATGCGCGTTGGCGCCGGTCACCGAATGAACGATACCCCGAAGATCGTTATTACTGATCGAGATCGTAGACGCCGGGAAGGCGTTGCTGCAATTGATGCCGGTTAGGGCCGAAGTTGCTCCAATGGCGAACGCGTAAGTCAGCAAACCGGTCGCCGCCGTGCCCAGAAAGTTGTTATTGAGATTGACCGCACCGGTCACATCACCGCTACTGCGGATCCCGTTAAAGACCGAATTCGGCGAACTCGCGGTGGTCGACATCGCAAAACCTCGCAGGGTGTTATTGGTGATGTTTAGTGCCGTTCCGGACGCGGTGCTAGCAATACCCACGGCGAACCCGGTACCGGTCGTGGTGACAAACGAGCCAGTATTGGAAAGGGTTGCCCCGGTCGCAAGGTTGCCGACCCGTAAATTATTGGCCGTCGCATTGCCGATGCTATTGCCGCTGATGGTGAACACCCCGGAACCGGCGACGCTAATACCCGTAAGCCCGCCACAGCCGCTGGCCACGACGTCCCCCGCGGAATCGATGGCGCCAATGGTATTGTTCTGGATCATGACGGTATTTATGCTGTCGACAAAAATGCCCACCACGGTGCCGCCTGCGGTATTGGTTGCCGTGTAAACGGAACCCTGACCGGTCGTGGCGCCGATCGTGTTGCCCGTCGTCGTTCCTATGTTTACGTTTCCGGACGCCACGTTAATACCTGCCCAGATCCCGTTCGACGTTGTCGCTCCGCTCGAGGTGTAAAGCGCAAATCCTGCGATGGTGTTGCCTTGAATTTCCGAGACGGCTCCGCCCGTCGTAAACGCCGCACTAACACCAATGAAACGGGTGGGGTTGGGCGTTCCCGCGATATTCCAAGCGGAAGGAAATGTGCCCGAAAGGGCCACCGAATTGCCCACTAGCATGGTTTTCCCGGTACCGCCGGCGTTAGCAAAACCGATAGTATTCCCGCTGATCGTATAGCCGCTTCCGGTACCGATCGAAATTCCCCGGTGAGTATTTCCGGTCGTGTCCAGCCGTAACGCCGTTTGAAATAACTTGTTGTTGGAAATGGTCCAGCCCGAATTGCCGGTTCCGGCCACATTGATGCCCATCGAAACCGCGGAGGCATTAAAGTAATCGGAGATTTGATTGGAGGAAATAATGATCCCGTTGTTGGCTAAGGCCGCGCTGACGCCCAACGAGTAGATCGCGTTGGTGGGCAGGTTGCCGCCCGACGACGTAATAACATTGTTGGTGATGGTGTTGTTGTCGTTTCCGTTACCGGCCGACGTGCCAAAGGTGATCGTTCCCACCGTGGTGGCGGTTCCCGCGCCCCTGATGCTGCAATTCTGTACGATATTTCCGGTCGCGTCGTTGATGAACGATATAGTCGAAACGAGACCGGTGGCGGTGTTGTCGAAGGTCAACGAATTTCCGCCGGTGTTCAGCCCATCGGTCGTAACGTTATCCGCGCCGCTTAAACTTACCAACGCTCCGGCAATATTCCCCGAGATCGTCCGGGCCGCCCCGCCCGCGGGTGACATAGTGATCGTTGTGTATGAGGACGAGCCCGTGCCGCTGGCGAACAATACCGACGAGCTAGTTTCCGTCGTATCGCCGCAGACGTCGATCGTGATGGTACCGGTATGCCCGCCGGCGTTGATCGCGGCGAAGGCGGCCGCTAGGGTCCCATAAGCGAACGGCTGGGTCGCCGCCGTTCCGCCCGTTCCCTGCACCTCGATATTGCCGGTGGGAAACGCGTCACACGTACCGGCCGTCAAGGGGCGGGGTGCAAACAGCAGGACAGCGGCCGTCCGCCCGCTCGCCTCCTGAAATGCGTTGACATAGTCATCTTCAATCTTGATCGCTTGAGCGTCCGGTAGGGATGGACCAACGGCACGGCTGCGGGCGAATGGTAGCGTGAATGAGACAATGCAGACCAAACCTAGGCCTAACAAAAAGACGCGACGCGGCGTGCCCCAAAACAGATCTTGCTTATTCATCAAGAAGTGCTCCTCAAGAAGATTGAAACTGAATACTAAAAAAACCAGAACGCTGGTGGAATTTCCACTTTCCGACCGGTGTCGATCAAAGAGTCGGATCAGCGCGAGCCGTGAAGCTAGTGAAATTTATTCGGGAACATTAACCGTATCCGGTTTTGCTGTCAACGCCCCCGGCCGGCCCCCCGGCACGGTTAGGGTGCGATTAAAAGTGCGAGTTAGCGAATTAAATACAGATCAAGCGAGAACGGCCGCACGCTCTAATTTCTTCGCGTCGAAAGACGCCGACAGAAAATTGCCAGATGTGAGGCCGAAACGGCCTGGCCGGGGATTAGGGGTCGGGGATTCGAGCGCACTGTAGGTGCGCAAGACCGAGGTAGCGCCCCTTCAGGGCGCGAGCGCCACACTGACGTATCCAGAAGCTGCGCAAAGCCTGGCATCTGGCTATTTTCTTTCTGCGCCTTCAGCGCAAGGACGAATTCCGGCGCGCAGACTAACTCACACTTTGTTTGCCCCCGGCACGGTTAGACGCAAACCGATGAACGCCGCCGACGCCGTCGAGTTTTCGCTATCAGTTGTCAACGGCCTTTGCTGTTTAGTCCTTCGGCTTTCTGCCTGCTATTTAATTGTTTTTTTTACCCCCGCTGTATCAACTCGATACAAACGGAATTGACCTTTCCTTAGCAAAAGACAGATTTCATTGTTTTATGGTGCGTAAGGTGCAGAAATAAGGTCTCCTAAATTCGCCCGATCGGGGCCGGTTTTGAAGGCGTTTGAGTAACCTGCGTAATTGGATGGTCTGACGGCGGACTCTCCTTACGGCCGGTGAGCATTGATCAAGCGGCAAAGGTACCAGCTCGGCAATCCGGCGCGTTGAACTGCAGCGATCCGGCCGACCCATTTTAGCTCGCGTGGTGGCGTATTGCCAATGCAACGATCGCCCCTATGCACCACGTGGTTGTGTCAGTACGGCAGGAACCCGACCGTCAGGGGAGGTTAGTTGGATGAATTGACAATGGACAACGGACAATGGAAAACGAAGAACAGTGATCCGCTTCGGTCAGATGACAGGATTGTTGTAATTCTGTGCGCGCGAAGCGCCAAAGCTCCCCTCCTTGGACAAGTAGCCAAGGAGGGGTACGGGACCGAAGGTTCCGGGGGTGGTTGTTCTGAAAAGCGGTAGTCAGTAGCCAGTAGAAAAGCCGCTCCGCCAATTTGTTCTTGACAGGTATCTTTCAACAGCAGCATTTTCTGGCTGCTTACTGCTTACTGCTTACTGCTTACTGCTTACTGCTTTCTCCACCGCGCACCGCGCTACGGTTCCGCCACGAAATCCGCGTTCGTCACCTCTGCGTTCAACTCGACTAAGCGAGTAGGTTCGGCAAACGTAAATCGTCCCGACCGGACGGTGATCACGTAAGTTCGTCCGACCTCAAGCCCCGTGAATTGGTAGTATCCGAAAGGCCCGGTTTGGGCCATCGTCGGCGTCGCTAGTCCGTCGCCCGAGATCGTTACCAGCGCATTGCTGATCGGCCGTCCGTTCGCATCCAGCACTCGTCCCGAAAGACCGGCCGCCGCCGCCGTGGTGATGCCTGGGGTCACCGAGAAATCGTCGATCGACAAACCGTGGTCGGTACCCGTGTGGTCCGGATCGGACCACCGCAACATGATCTCGGTGCCGTTGGGGATACTAATGCCGGTGATCGCAAAGCTGATAGCCGAGCGGTTCGCGGCGGCGTTGCCGTCAAGCGCACCCGCCGCGCCAAGGGAGATGGGACCGGTGAAATTCAAAGCCGCGACGGCCGTGCCGGCCGACTGAAATTCGGCCAACGATCCGGTAACGGCTGGACTGCCGATCAAGTACGAGAAACTGATGGTTTGCGTGGCGGCGGCACTATTACGCCATTGTTCCCCGACGTACGACACGGTCAACGACGTGACCGTTACGCCGGTATTATTTTGCAGCCGTACTCCCCAGAAAAAGCTCCCCGCCGCCGCGTTGCCGCTGCCCAGCGAGCCCAGCGCCCGGTCGGTTGCGGTTCCCGTGCCATAGCTATACAGATTACCCCCGTTGTTCGTTCCGCCATCGGCAACGATCGTGATTCCGGTACCAGTGCGTGCCGAATACCATCCGAGTATCGTGGAATTGTTGGTGAAAGTGGCCGAACCGCTGGCGGGAAGCGCAGTAAAATCTTGCGTGTAGGGCGTCCCGATAGCGGTTAATGAAACCTGTGCTTGTACCGATACTGCGCCCGCCGCGACGGTAACTAAAACCGCGAAAAGAAATAATTGTCTAAAAATCCCCATGTTAAACCCCTTAATGATCCCAAAATTGCCGGGTACAAATGATTGTCCT
>JBDSEC010000344.1:0-5953 GCA_039920205.1 Pyrinomonadaceae bacterium | reverse complement strand
GAAAATGCTTTGGCCCAAGGTGATGATGCAGCGCGTCACCGGTCAGATCGATTCGCAGATCACCGCCCGGCCCGACGACAGTCCCTTCTTTAAACCGTTCCGATCGTATCCGGCGAACGTGCCGGAGGCTGAGCGCGCGCGGCTAACCGCGGCTGCACGGACGGCGATCAGCGATAAGTTGATCCCGGGATTCCAAAAGCTAAAGCAATTTTATGCCGCCGAATATCTTCCGGCGTGCTTTGATCAGGTCGGTGTGTGGCAGATGCCGAAAGGCGCCGAGATCTATATCTTTCTGGCGCGCGAAAACACGACTACCGATCTGACTCCCGAGCAGATCCACGCCAAAGGCCTTTCCGAAGTGGCCCGCATCCGCGCCGAAATGATGAAGATCATGGCACTGGTCGGTTTCAAGGGAACGTTACCGGAATTCTTTCAAAAGCTGCGTACCGACCCGCAGTTCTACTACAAGACTCCGCAAGAATTGCTGGACGCCTATCGTGCGATCGCCAAACGGATCGACCCCACACTGGTCAAGGTGTTCAAGACGCTGCCACGAACGCCCTACGGCGTCATCCCGATCCCCGATAATCAGGCGCCGGAAACCACTACGGCTTACTACAACCAGCCGGCCGCAGACGGATCACGCCCGGGCTACTATTTTGTGAATCTCTATAAACCCGAATCGCGACCGAAATATGAAATGATGGCGTTGTCCATGCATGAAGCCGTGCCGGGCCACCATTTGCAGATAGCCTTGGCGCAGGAGCTTGGCGATATTCCGAAATTTCGTCGGTACGGTGGATACACGGCATATGTCGAAGGTTGGGGCCTGTATTCCGAATCGTTAGGCGATGAACTAGGGTTGTATGACGATCCTTACTCCAAGTTTGGACAACTGACCTATGAGATGTGGCGCGCGGTCCGGTTAGTGGTCGATACCGGCATGCACTATTTCAAATGGGATCGCAAACGGGCGATCGACTATTTCCGCGATAACGCAGCCAAGACCGAACAGGACATCGTGAACGAGATCGACCGCTACATTTCCGACCCGGGTCAGGCTCTGGCGTACAAGATCGGCGAACTTAAGATAAAGGAATTGCGCGCCCGAGCACAGTCAGAGCTAGGAACCAAATTTGATGTACGCGAATTCCACGATGTCGTTTTGGGTTCAGGTGCGGTGCCACTGGACGTCTTAGAGCAAAAGGTGAAGGCGTGGATAGCGAGCAAACATTGAGCGCCTGGCTACCTGACTTACTGTATGACGGCAAGCGTTGGCATTATGACACCGCGCTCGTTTGCGATGCGGGTGGTCGCGTTGTAGATCTCGTGCCGGCCACTGAGGTGTCCGGAATGATGATCCGGTTACCAAACCAGGCGCTGCTGCCCGGGATGGTCAACGCGCATTCTCACGCCTTTCAGCGGGTAATTCGCGGGCGCACGGAACATCGTTCCGGCGCGTCCCGGGATTCTTTTTGGACCTGGCGCGAAATGATGTACAGCGCCGTCACCCGCCTGACCCCCGAAGACATTTACGACGCGTCGCGGATGACGTTTTTAGAAATGGCGCTCAGCGGAATAACGACCGTTGGGGAATTTCACTACCTGCATCATGCCCCGGACGGTCGGCCGTACGACGACGTCAATCTACTGGCCAAAGCCGTGGTTCAGGCCGCCCTTGACGTTGGTCTGCGGATAGCATTGATGCGCGTCGCGTATTTCCGTGCCGGTTATCAGCAGGCGCCAGATCCACAACAAGCCCGGTTCATTGAAACAGGCGCCGAACGATTTATTCAAAATGCCGAAACGCTGCGTCTTAACCTCGGACGTGAACAACCCGGCCGCGCGTGGATGGGTGTGGCGCCGCACAGTGTGCGAGCCGCCGGGTTGCCCGAACTGCGATCGATCGCAGAATATGCCGCACGGCGAGAACTGCCGTTGCACATGCACGTCGCGGAGCAACCCGCGGAGTTGGAGGCCTGCCTAAGCGAGCACAGTCGGACACCGGTCGATCTCTTAGCGGAAAACGGAATTCTTTCCCCGAGTTTCACGGGCGTTCACGGGATCCATTTGACCGAAAGAGAGATCGAACAACTCGCCTTTGCTGGGGCAAATATTTGCGCTTGCCCGACGACCGAACGGAATCTCGGCGATGGCATTATTCCCGCGGACCGGCTTTTTGCCGCAGGCATTTCCCTCTCGCTGGGTAGCGACAGTCACGCGCAGATCGATCTGCTGGAGGACGCCCGGGAACTGGAATACCACCTTCGATTACAACGCCTCGAACGCAACGTACTGGCCCCCGCCGATCCGTCGCCTTCGGCGCTCGCCGCGCGGCTTTTCGATTGCGCCACCATCGGCGGGGCGCGGAGCGTCGGTTTCGACGGCGGGGTCCTGGCACCGGGACGGCCCGCGGATTTCTTCACCATCGATCTGAAGGACCCCTCGATCGCGGGCAGTTCGCTTGACGATCTGTTAGCGAATATCGTTTTTGGAAGCGTTCGATCGTCGGTGCGGGACGTGGTCGTAGGCGGGCAACCGATGGTCGCGGCCGGGACGCACCAGGTTCAGGCTGATATCGTTGATCGATTCACTACACTTCAGAAAAAACTCTGGTCCTGAGCGTTTTCTCGTTCACACCGCTATAATTGGCCAATGTCGATAATTCATACCCTTGGATCCCTGGTTGCAATAAATTCAGTTTCCGCGCATTCAAACGCCCCGATGATCAAAGAATTAACCGCACGGTGCGAGCGGCTAGGCCTGGCCGTAACTCAATTTTCGTATCTGGATGATAACGGCGTCGAAAAGATCAATATGGTCGCGACCGCGAATATTGAGCCCGGTGAATCATCGTCGGTGGAATTAGCCCTAGTCGGTCATACCGACACCGTCCCGTTTGCCAACGATTGGACCGACGCGCTGACCCTTACCGAACGCGACGGAAGGCTATTTGGGCGTGGGTCGTGCGATACCAAGGGATTCATCGCCGCCGCCCTGACCGCCGTGGAAGAATTTGGCGTGACAAATCTGCGTAAGTCCTTCGCCTTGATCTTCACCGCCGATGAAGAAGTTGGGTGTTTGGGCGCAAAGAAATTGGCCGAAGCTCCGCCCTTCACCGTGCGGAACGCGATCGTCGGCGAGCCCACTTCCCTGCAGCCCATGCGTGCGGGTAAAGGATATTGCGTCGCTGAAGTCACCGTCAGCGGTCGCGAGGGACACAGTGCCTATCCGGCGGTGGGTGCATCCGCGATCTTTCGCGCCGCGCGTTTAGTAAATCGGATCGAATCGATCGCGGCGCAGCTTCAGTCCGAACGACATGAGGCGTTCGAACCGCCCTATACCACGCTGAATGTCGGCGTAATTAATGGCGGTACCGCAAAGAACATCATCCCCGGTTCGTGCCGGTTTACGTTAGAATGGCGGCCTATACCGGGCCAGGAAACAACACGAGTATTGGATATGGTAAATGAGGCCATCACCTCCTTGCGAACAGATGAGCCGGATTTCACGGCCGAGGTCAAGGCGAATCGTTTAGATTCACCCACCGAAACCCCGGCGGATTCCCCCTTGGTGACAATGTTAGCGGCCGCGACCGGAAAGCCGTCCGGAACCGTAGCGTTTGGTACCGAATCGCCGCAAATGCGGGAACTTGGCGCCGACGCTGTTGTTCTCGGCCCCGGTAACATTCGCGAAGCCCATCGAACCGGTGAATTCGTTCCGATCGATGAACTGCATGAGTGCACCCGAATACTACGTTCCGCGATCGAGCATTTCTGCGGCTAATTTGCCGACCCGTGTTCCATTGGTAAATTCAGCGCACTTTACCGTAGGTTTACAAATCTATCAGGCAGACGTCACACATCCTAGGCAAACCGCAGCCGTGCTGTCACATCCAAGGAGATTGGCTTACACTGATTTTATCAACACTAATTATTGATTATTTTAATCGTCTGATCCGCTGATTCGTTGTTATGAAGAGTTCTATTAGATCAAAATTATTGATCGCCGCGGCACTGTTACTTCTTGCCGTAAATTTCACCGGCGTAACGAACGCTCAAACCGAAGCTCCCTATACGAGCCCGGAACTCGTCGGTCTGCTGAACCGCATGCGGCAGGATCCGTCTCTGATTGATACGATCATCGAAGGTGTACGTAGGCGCGGGATCGGCTTTCCGTTGACGGAAGGCCTGCTTTCGCTGGCGGCAACACGCAGCGCGAACAATTCGATCTTGCGGCGCACGCTTGAGGAGGCGGAACGCCGCCGGGCTAACCCGGTCGAGCATGCACTTCCCAACGCGGCCGAAGCCGATGCGTTGTTGGCTAAATCACGCGCGGCGACGTTAGAGGCGGCGGGAGCGATGCCGGATTTCTTGGTCAAACAGTTGATCACTCGATCTTATTCGAATGCGGGCGTATCGAATTGGCAAGTTTATGATCATTTGACCGTGGCGGTCAGTTATCGGGCGGAACTGGGTGAGCAGTACCACCTGTTATCAAAGAATGGCGTGCCGGCCCCGCAGGAAGGTAAGGACGCGAGCTACCAAACCCTGGGCGATTTCACCAGCACCGGCGAGTTCGTTAGCCGGCTAGCCAATCTTTTTGCCGACAAAAGCAAAACTGTGTTCAGAGCCGTTGACACCGATGTCCTGCGCAGCCGGCGGACTTTAGTCTATGAGTATTCGGTCCTAAAGCAGAATTCCACCAAGGGCTTAAGGGTCATTTTAGGTGACGATTTCAATCGTTCCGTTATCACTGCGATCCGTGGGCGTTTGTGGGTCGACCGCGAGACCTCTCGGGTACTTCGCTTTGAAGTTATCGCCACTGAATTTCCGTTGGATTTTCCGGTCAAGGCCTCCTATGATTTGATCGATTACGATTGGGTGACAATCAGCGCGAAAAAATATCTTCTGCCGACCGACGCCGAGGCGAAATTGGAATTCCGCGAGCCACGCCTTTCCGGGCAGAATCGCAATGAGATCAGATTTCGAAACTATCAGAAATTCAGTACCGATGTTCGAATCCTGGATGACGATGACGAGGTGATCGACGAAACCACGCCGGCAGTTCCGGACGAGAAAGCACCGCCGGCGAAGCCCGAGGAGATTAAGCCGCCGTTGTACAACTAACTGGCCCAGAGATCGAAAGGCCGGTAAAATGTACGACATGCTTCAGCTTGTCGACGTGGCGGTACGCTCAACAGCCGGCGAAATAAAGCTTACTTATTCTTTCGGCTGGTTCTAAAGCTCCATCCGGAACGGAATATTTATAGAACGCAATATACAAAAATGGCCCAAGCTCCTTACGGAGCGAAATGTTCCGCTCCTAAAGGAGCTTTAAGAAATATTTAAAGGCACTAAGTACTCTAAATATCTCGCTCCTAATTGAGCTATTGAGTTTGAATCGCGTTGGGAGTTTTCATGATAGGGGTGGAAGTTTTCCAAACGGTTCCTGCCCCGGTTTTGGTTTGGCACCATCAACACACTGAAGTTTATCGTACATCAAACGGGCTCACTTTTATTTATCGAGCCGGTTGGTTGAGACGGGCCGGTGAGATGTACGACATGCTCCAGCTTGTCGACGTTATCGCGGATTCGACTTGGATCAAGGGTGAGTACTAATTTGCCGCGGCTGCAGCGCCTAACATTTCACGTTCCAGGTCATCAGCCAAGGCGGTCAACATCGGTGCGGCGGTATCCGGCTGAATATAATCCTTGCCTAACAATCGCAGGAATCTTCGCTCGGTCGTCTTTCCGTCAAACTCCGCCAACATCGCCCGACAAAAGGCCGCCACCACATCACCGGAAAACTGAGTGCCGGTGTTCCGCCGAATGTCATCAATAACTTCGACCAAGGAACGCCGTCGGCGGTAGGGCCGGTCGGTGGTCATGGCGTCAAACGAATCCGCTAAGGTGACGATCTTTACACCGATGGGGATCTGGTCGCCCGTAAG
>JBDSEC010000343.1:0-13429 GCA_039920205.1 Pyrinomonadaceae bacterium | reverse complement strand
GATATCAGCCGTGTATTGAATAAATCCCTGCGTACCGTAAAGTTTTTTCAACGTCTCGTAGATCGCGGTACCGATCTTGGTCCCATCGGCGATATCACCTTTTTTCAAGCCGATGACCGCTTGGATCTGCAGCTCGGAAAAGATCGAGTTACCTTCGATCTTCAGATCACCGATGCGGAAGATCTTTCCTTCGGTGACCGGCACAATCACTTTCAGCACGTCATCGACCGAAGAGATCAGCGGAAGCGGCAGGAAAAACCCGGTACGTTTTCGGCCCAGTCCGACAATACGCGGTTCGCCAATGCGGGCTTGCAAGTATCCCTTTGACCGGATGTAATCGCGCACGTTCTTTTGCAAGTCGTACTCTAATTTGCGCTGATCGAGGATGTCCTGACCTTTGAAACGGCTGATCAGCCCCGATTCCTTGACCAGCAGCAATTGATTACGCAACGCCTTGTCGCTGATGTCCTTGTTCCCTTCGAACTCGATCTCGATAATGCGGACTTTGGAACCCTCTTCAACCTTAAAGGTGATGGCGACCGAGGTGGCGGAAACGGCCTCTTCCTCGATCTCGACCGTCGCGTTCGGTTTACCCTTCGAGGCCAAAAGCTCTTTCAACACCCGAACTGCGCCGCGCGCCTTGACCGGGTCGTAAACTACTTCTTTCGAGATACCAACACGGTTTTCCCGAAAGGCTTTGAGGACGTCAGATTCCTGAACACTTTTTAATCCTTCGAACTGCAGGTCGCGAATGATGGGTAGTTCTTTGACCTCGAAGATCACGTTGATGCCACCGCGGACGCCGTCTTCAGTAAGGACACGGGTGAAGGTTTTATCGAAAAAGTTCAAGGCCAGCAGGGCCTGCAGATCACGCTGGATCTGTTCGGTACTGAATACATCGCCCGGGCGGGTTTGAATGTAATAAAGCAAGTCCTCGTCGCGCAGACGGCGATTACCTTGGATATCGACCGATTCGACCAGTCGTTGTTGAGTATTCTGAGCCTCAGCCGTTGGGCGCAACACGGACGGTGCCGTGGCAACACAAAGTGCGCTCAACAAAAAGAGCAAAGAAATACGGCGGATACGCATAATTGCAATTCCCCTCGGAGAAAACGGAAAAACTCAGAGAGCGCGAAAATTAAGCTTTATTCCCGGTTCGACCCCAGCCTAAAAACGAAATAATCATAAAATTCCCAGCACCCAGAACAAATTGGCCGCTGAATTCCAGCGGCTAGCTGACGGCTGAACGCAAAATATAAAGGTAAAAAGGCAAAACTACTGCTTTCAACAGGGGCGCGGACTTTTGTAATTCGGCAGCCGTTATGATTCGGCGCCGCACTGCCCCGTTGCCCCATAACCTCACATACAAAGGCGGGCATTATACAAGGCCCACGGGCAAAGGTAAAAGCCACCACTGCCCCAAAGATCGGCCCTGGGCCGTCAATTTACCCAAATTGGCGTTAATCGGCCCAAAATAACCCTGGTCCAAATTTTGCCGGGGAGCTATTTGGCCAAGTCTGAGCCCGGAACCCGGGCAATGGGTATCGCCGGTGTCCGCGAAACCTTTTCCAATCGATCGCGATACTTACCCGCCGGTACGCAAAGGACGTTCGCCCCGATCTCGTTCGGCGCAAATCCATCGACCGGAAAGACCGCACAGCTGCGTTCATCGACCGCGTAAAATTCATAATCGGCCCGCGACCGCATATATTTGATCAGTTCATCGGGAAGATAGTCGAAACCGCGGGCCGTGGCTTCGGCCATTTCGATCATCCAGATGGGCGGCACTTCTTGGTCGAACAATCTCCCCGCGCCGCGCAGGCACATCAATTCGGCGCCCTCGACATCCATCTTTACAAAGTTAACTGGTCCGAACTCTTGGTCAGCTAGGTAATTGTTCAGCACCAACATCGGACTCTTTATAATCGTAAAATCGTCGCGCCCTTGGGTCGATAGCGAAGTGTGCCCGTTGGGCAGGCCCTCAAAAAGATGCAGCTCGACTTCGCCGGGTGCGTCGCCTAGCGCGACGTTGTTCAGCCTTACGTTGGCCGGATCGCCCGCCAACGCAAGATTTCTCTTCAGGGACGCGAAGATCCCGGGAACCGGTTCAAACGAATGCACGGTTCCTTCTGCGCCGACCAGCCGGTGCAGCAACGTCGTGTACCAACCGAAATTCGCGCCGATGTCCAAACAAACATCGCCGGGGCGAACCACGGAACTGATCGTCTTGGTCACGGCCGGTTCAAATTCGCCCACGAAATAAACCGAATCGTACATGCCACGCTCGGCCAAATTGGCGTATAGGCGGCGGCCGTCAAACGTCTCGACGATCCGTTCGGGCGGGAGTTTCTTGCCGTAGCGCAAAGCCACGGCCGCCAAGGCCAGCTTGCCTTTGCGCACGGGAAAATTATCGTTGTATAGCTTTACGAGGCCGATCAGACCCAAACTTGGTTTTCCTCGCTGGCCGCGGAACGCGACCCGTGGATTATCTTCACCGAAATTATACCTGGATGGTGGGGAAAGGTGAAAGTCGAGCGACCGGCGATATGCCACTTTTGCAACCGGATGGATCGCGGGCGTAAGTTAGGTTGCAAATACTTGTTTCGCAATGCAACGCAACGCAGGACCAACGCGAAGGAAAACACTCGACCTAATGAGTGGGCCGCTAAAGCCGGGAGGGCGGACGCCTGGTCCGCTGCGGTCGCCACCGGCGAACGCGTTGTTACGAATAAGTAGCCACTAGCTTCAGCTAGTGGGAAAGTAGCTATCAACCGGCTTTAGCCTAATTCTTCAGAAGCAAATTCCTTTTGGCTTTAGCCCTGCATTTATCGAGGGGTACAGCTTGCTACGGGAGCGATGGCTAAAGCCGAGCGGAAACACATTTTACAGAATTCGGCTAAAGCCAGACAGGGTAGCGACAACTACCAGCTGAAGCTGGTGGCAACTTATCCGCACCGCTGTCGCAACGTGGCCAAAAGGGACATGCCGTACATCGAAAACCCCGGACCAGCTATTTAACCGGCCCGGGGCTAGGAATAGTCACGTGACTACGGAAATCTAGTGCACCAACACTTCATCACCCACCGGCCGATAGTTCAACTGTACGCCGTCGAGGAACATCTCGACTACGGTGACGTCGGTCAGCGCGCCTTGGATCAGGGCTTCGGAAAGCGGGTCTTCCACGTGTTTTTGCAGCGCCCGGCGTAACGGACGCGCGCCGTAGGATCGGTCCCCACATGATTTCTGCACCAGCCAAGCGCTGGCTTCGTCCGTCAGTCGAACTTCCAATCCGCGATTGAATAGGGTTCGATTCAGCAGGGCAACCTGAAGCTTCACCACCTCGAGCAGATCTTCGTTCGACAGTTCGTCAAAGATAATGATCTCGTCCAAACGGTTAATGAATTCCGGATTAAAGGTCTGCCGTACTGAATTCATCACCATCTCTTCCAACTTCTCGCGCGACGTGTCTTGCGTTGATTGGAATCCCATCGTGCCGCGCTTCTGGATATAACGCGCACCGATGTTCGACGTCATGATCAAGATCGCGTGCTTGAAATCGACGGTATTGCCCAAGGCGTCGGTCAAAATGCCGTCTTCAAACACCTGCAACAAGATATTGAAAAGGTCTGGATGGGCTTTTTCGATCTCGTCAAAGAGCACTACCGAATAAGGCGAGCGGCGGATCCGTTCGGTCAACTGGCCGCCTTCTTCATGGCCGACATATCCCGGTGGCGAACCGATCAGTTTCGAGACCGAATGCTTCTCCATGAACTCGGACATGTCGAAGCGGATCATGGCCCGCTCGGACCCGAACAGGAATTCGGCCAGTGACCGGGCGACTTCAGTCTTACCGACGCCCGTGGGACCCAGGAAGAGGAACGAACCGACCGGCCGCAGTGGATTCTTCAACCCCGCGCGCGAGCGCCGAATAGCGCGCGCCAGGGCCGAGATCGCCGGCCGTTGCGATACCACGCGGCCATGCAATTCATCTTCGATGCGCAGAAGCTTTTGCGTCTCTTCCTCTTTGAGTGAACTGATCGGGATGCCGGTCCAACGGGCGATCACTTCTTCGACGTCGTCTTTGTTGACTTCGAAAAAAGCGATCGGTTCATCGTCAATATCGACAGCACTTATTCCGCCGGGGCCTTCCTCGAGGAATTTCCCGCGGGTCATCTCGTCTACCGGAGGCCATTTGGAATCCAGATCTACCTCGGCGCGACGGGCGCGAAGTTTCACGCGGGCGCCGGCTTCGTCGATCACGTCAATGGCCTTGTCCGGAAGGAAACGGTCGGGAATATAGCGATGCGATTGATATACGGCGGCTTCCAGCGCTTCGTCCGTATAACGGACCTGATGGAAAGTTTCGTATCGTTCGCGCACGCCATCCAAAATTTGAACCGCTTCCAATTCCGTCGGCGGCGGGATCTTGACCGCTTGGAATCTTCGTTCCAGCGAACGATCTTTCTCGATCGAGCGGCGGAATTCAGCCGGCGTGGTCGCGCCAATGCATTGGATCTCGCCGCGGGAAAGCGCGGGCTTCAAAATGTTGGCGGCATCCAGCGAGCCTTCGGCACTGCCGGCGCCGATCAATGTATGCAATTCGTCAATGAAAACAATGTATTGGGGGTTGTCGGCCAGTTCGCGCATGATCTGTTTCAAGCGCTCTTCGAATTGGCCACGGTATTTCGTGCCCGCGACGATCAGTGAAAGATCAAGCGAAAGGATCCGTTTGTTTTCCAGGAACGACGGAACGTCCCCCGAAATGATCCGTTGCGCCAACCCTTCGACGATCGCGGTCTTGCCCACGCCCGGTTCACCGATCAGCACCGGATTATTCTTGGTACGCCGGCACAGGATCTGCACCACTCGTTCGATCTCGGCATCACGGCCGATCAATGGATCCAGCCGATCGTTCAAGGCATCGTCAGTGAGATCACGGGAAAACTCAGCCAGGTGCGGCGTGTCTTTCTTACTGTTACGTTCGGCGCCGCTTTGACGGGCGATCTCTTCGCGCACAGAGTGCAGGCGCAATCCTCGCTCGTAAAGTATCTCGGCCGCCATCGAGCGTTCTTCGCGCAAGAGCCCGAGCAAGAGATGCTCGGTACCAATATGACGATGCTGCAGCCGGTC
Source organism: Pyrinomonadaceae bacterium (assembly GCA_039920205.1). Lineage (GTDB taxonomy): Bacteria > Acidobacteriota > Blastocatellia > Pyrinomonadales > Pyrinomonadaceae > JBDSEC01. The sequence continues at coordinate 8,299 of JBDSEC010000343.1, read as the reverse complement.
GCTCTCTTCATGCGAATAGGCCAACACGCGTTTGGTCTCGGGCGCCAATGGCAATTCAACCGAGGTCGAGATCTTTTCGCGTAACAGGGTACGGCCTTCGATCTCTTTACGAATAGATTCAATGGTCAGTTGGGCGCGGGGGAAGAAACGGCCGGCCAGCGTTTTGTCTTCGCGCATTAGGCCGAGCAAGAGATGCTCGGGCTCGATGGACGGAGCGCCAAACTGCGACGCTTCGTAACGGGCGAAAAATATGACCCGGCGGGCCTTTTCCGTATAGCGTTCAAACATAAAAGCGTTTACCCGAAATATGACGGAACATTCGACGATGCGCGACATCCGGGGAGACGACCGCACGGCCTGCCCCATTATAAAGGATGAATTGCGTTTGGCGCTAGATGAGGAAACGGACAACGGTGTTTTGCGGGACTATCCACTGCATTTCACGTTGTTCCTTTTTTGCTAAGGGTCGCACTCCTGTATCATCGACCCCGAACGATATGAATTCCCTGGCTCCGAAACGTCGGCGACTCCTGACCATTGGTCATTCGTACGCCATTGCGTTGAACCGGCGCCTGGCCAATGAAATGGCCGTGGCCGGTGCGGGGGAATGGGAGGTGACCTGTGTCGCGCCGAAATTTTTGCAGGGTGATCTGCGGCCGGTGCATTTGGAGCGAACCGATAGCGAGGCCTGCCGTTTAGAGCCGGTTCCGCTGCGTTTCAGCCGCCGTATCCACGCCATGTGGTATGGCCGGCGGCTGCGACAGATCTTGCGTGAACCGTGGGATGTGATCCATTGCTGGCAGGAACCGTATATTGCCGTTGGCGGGCAGATCGCGCGGTGGAGCCCGCGGTCGGCGAAGCTGGTTTACGCGACATTCCAAAATATTAACAAGAAGTATCCACCACCCTTCAACCTTATCGAAAACTATTCCATGCGCCGGGCCAGCGGCTGGATCGCATTCGGGCAAACGATCGAAGAGAATCTGGCGGAGCGGCCAGGTTACGTGGGTCTGCCGCATCGCGTCATTCCGCTGGGCGTTGATCTGGAAAAGTTCAAGCCGGATGCGACCGCCCGCCGACGGATCCAGGCCAAATTGGATTGGCCGGTGACCGATGTGCCTGTGGTCGGATATTTGGGGAGGTTCGTGCCGGAGAAAGGAATTCAACTATTGATGCGGTCGTTGGAGGCGGTCAATGTTCCCTGGCGTGCGCTGTTTGTCGGAAGCGGTCCGCTGGAGAGCGAATTGCGCGAATGGGCAGCCAAGACCGGCGGCCGGGCTCGAATCGTTACCGGCGTTACACACGATGATGTGCCCGACCAGGTGAACGCGATGGATCTGCTTTGCGCGCCCAGCCAAACCGCACCTAACTGGCGCGAGCAATTGGGCCGCATGTTGATCGAGGCGTTTGCCTGTGGCGTTCCGGTTATCGCCAGTGACAGCGGCGAGATCCCGCGCGTGGTCGGTGACGCGGGGTTGATCGTGGGCGAAAGCGATGGCGCCGGTTGGGTCGACGCACTTAGCCGCATGTTAAGTCAGCCGGACTTACGCGCCGAATATGCCGCCAAAGGCCGCGCCCGTGCCGAAACGGAATTCGCCTGGCCCTTGATCGCCCGCCGGCACCTAGATTTTTTCGACGAACTGCTAAGCAAATGACCATGGTTCCTTCACTAACCCCTGTCCCCCAACCCCCAACCCCGCGTCTCGCCGTCGTCTGTGACCTGGCCGAGGAGAACTGGCCCAGCATGGATCTGGTCGCAGACACGTTGGTCGGGGGACTGAAAACCAACGGACTGGGTCTTCAGGTAAGTCGAATCCGTCCCACGTTTCGTCCGCGGGTCAAGCGAATACCCGGCGGAGGGCGCCTGGCTTTTAATGCCGACCGGCTGATCCACCGGATGAGGGATTATCCGCGATACCTGCGCGGGCGCGCCCAAGAATTCGATCTGTTTCATATCGCCGACCACAGTTACGCGCATCTGGTTCACGAATTACCGGCGGTGCGCGCCGGGGTGTTTTGTCATGACCTTGATACATTTCGGTGCTTACTGGATCCGGTCGCCGACCCGCGGCCATTCTGGTTTCGCCGCATGACGCGACGGATCCTGACGGGCATGCAAAAGGCCGCAGTTGTCTTCTACACCACGAACACCATCCGCGCGCAGATCGAGAATTACGGATTGATCGACAGTGCCCGATTGGTGCAGGCGCCCTATGGCGTGGCGCACGAATTCACGCCGGACGAGAGCGAGGCCCCCGCGCTTCCCGCCGCGATCGCGGAAGGACCGTTCCTGCTTCATGTCGGCAGTTGCATCCCGCGCAAAAGGGTCGACGTTTTGTTGGAAGTTATGACCCAGTTGCGGGGTGAGTTTCCCGAACTTCGCTTTTTTCAAGTGGGCGGGGAATTCAGCGAATCGCAACTGGCGCAGATCACGCAGTATTCGCTGAACGACGTTGTTATTCAGTTACCCAGGCAAGATCACCAAACGATCGCTGCACTTTATCGTCGCGCGGCATTGGTGGTAATGCCCAGCGAAGCCGAAGGATTTGGCATCCCCGTCATCGAAGGATTGGCTTGTGGCGCGGTCGTGGTGGCCAGTGACATTCCCGTGTTTCGCGAAGTTGGTGGTGACAGTCTGGTCTACTGTCCGGTCGGTGAGGTTGATGCGTGGTCCGCCGGGATACGGGAACAGCTTCATCAACCGGAAACCTCGCCCTCACTTGGGTCACGTCTGGCGCGCGCCGCTGAATTCACCTGGGCCAATCACGCCCGGATCATCGCCGCGGAATACGAAAAGATCCTCTGAGCAAGGTCCAGCCCTGATGGGAGAAGTCAGTTCAACCGATTCATTCCCTATGCTTAAGCGGCTCCGGTTTCCTTAACGACAGCGCGCGCCCGCGGACGGCGCCAGATCACCAGCGCGATCCCGATGAAGATACAGAACCCACCCGCCGCCAAATGCCAGGTAACCTTTTCGTCCAAGAACATGACCCCCAGCAAAACGGCGATCACCGGCGTTATCAGCGAGATCAATTGGGTGATCGTCACGTCCATGTTTCGCACCAGCCAGTAGTAGAGCATGAACGCCGCAACCGAACCAGATATCGACAAATAAAAGATCGAGAACACGGCCATTCCGGTCCAGTGCGCGCGTAGCGGATTTCCTTCCTTCAAAAAAGCAACTATCAGCAAGGGGATCAACCCGCAAAGCATTTGACCCCCAACCAAGACCGACAGGTCAAATTTCGCCGCGCGCGCTTTAACCAGAACATTGCTATACGCGGCGGTGAAAGCGCCGATCACGATCGCGGCGCCGCCCGCGATGGCCCAACGATCGCCTAGGCTCATTTGGCGCGCAAAGATGATCCCGACTCCGGCTAAACCCACCAACACTCCGCCCAGTCGCCGTACCGTCAACGGTTCGTTCGGAAGATAGATCTGCGCCAGTAACAAGCCGAACAGCGGAATGGTGGCCTGCAACAATGCAGCCAAACCGGACGAGGTGTAGTTCTCACCCCAGAAGAGCAGGCCATAATTGATCGTGAAGGCTAAAACTCCGGTGATGGCCAGCAGTTTCCAATCCGCGAGGGTGCGTGGCCAGGTGGCTTTACGCAGACGTGCGATGATCAATAGTAAAACGACCGCGACGACGAAGCGCGACGCGACGAAAGTGACCGGCGGCAGATCGCGCAGACCGATCTTAATGAACGCCCAGGTTGAACCCCAGATAAGGCAAAGTAGGATCCACACAATTATAGCTTTGGCTTTAGGCGTCGAGGTTCGTTGTCGCAGGGTCGGCATTCATGACGTTGTACCGTACCACCGGTTCAAAGCCAAACCGAGCGACGATTGCGGTAGCGGTCCGGCCACAAAATCCTAACGATAGAGGTCAAAGAAATCCAACACCCGCCGATCGAGATCGCTAAAGAAGGTGTGTTCGGTAAAGCAGATCCGCAATTGATCCGAGATCGAGGTTAGGAAAGATGTATATGTTGCGGGGATCACCGATTGCCAGCCCGAGGTGTCCGGATCTTGCAACAGCATGTCGCGACCGTCGATAAAACCACTCTGAAGCAAAGCATCGTGGATCACGCGCGAATCGTTCGCGGTAAGGCCCGGGATACGCCAAAATCTTTCCGGGTAAACCGGTGATGGAAGAACACGGTAATAGGCCGACGGAATACTGCGCACAAGTAAGCTCTGATAGTTGGTGAAGGACTGTTGCACCCCGCTGGCGCCAATGGTTCCGTCATTCTGCGCGATGCACCAGATCGTTGGTATGGTCGTCAGGTTGATTATGTCCGGCGTGCCGGCCAGCAAGTTCATTGACGTAGCCCGGAAATTCAGGGCCCGCGCAACGCGGGGAGAGAATCCCGCCCCTTTGGAAAATCCATGCGCAAAAAGGGGCGTGGAACCGGTGATCAGGCCGCGCATGATAAATAAGTTGATCGCGGCCTGAACATTCTGAATGTCCGGGCTGGTGGCCAGGTCATTGCTCGTGCTCCAGTCGCGGCTTACGCGGTCGGCACTATCGAGCGCGACTACGGCGTAGCCTTCGGCGACGGCTTCGTTGGCAAAGATCCGCCGTTCGCTATTGTTGAACAGCAGGTTGGCGCTGCCGCCTTGGCCGTGGAAATGAAAGATAACGCCGACCGGTGACGCCGGAAAATAGTAGCCCATTTGAATTCCGTTAAGCGATTCGAAGGTTGGATTCCACGACGGCGCCGACCGGTAAGTAGCGGTGAGCATGATCTGTAGCAGCCCAGTCCGGAGTTTAGCGTGCGGTTCGTCCGGGTGCTGGAGCAATGCGGTGTCGCCGGTCCAATGGTCGAACACCAGACCAGCCGGGTTGGGATCTGCCCACACCTGGACGAATGGACGGCCCTTATAGGGACCGCCGCCGCTGCCCGAGTTGACAGTAACCAACGATCTTTGCGCAAAGGCCGCCGTAGACAGCAAAACCCCCGCCAGAATGACCCAAACGACTTTCATTTTTGATCAAGCACAGTACTAAGATCAAGATATTAGATATTTGACGCGAGGGCCGGCGAAATGGCCGAGAAATCGTCAAGGAGTTGTTCAATCGCGTCCTGGCCCAAAAACGTAGTTCGTTTTGGCTGGTTTACATTCCGTGAAACATAACTGAAAATGCCTCATTCTAGATAAGAGCCGCTGCCCGTGGTTGAAACGCAGCCGTTCCTTCGCGTCAAACCAAAATATGAAGATCATTATCACCGGTGGTGCTGGGTTTATCGGTAGCAATGCCGCCAGCCGCTATCTGAATTTGGGCCATCAAGTGGTGGTGGTCGATAACCTTTCGCGGATAGGCGGGGCGCGCAATCTGGAATGGCTGCGCACGCTGGGATCGTTGAATTTTATTGAAGCAGACATCCGCAATGCCGAAGTGATGACTGGCATTTTTGCCGAACACGCCGATGCGGATCGGGTGTTGCATTTGGCCGGTCAGGTGGCGGTGACAACTTCGGTGACGGATCCGCGGGCGGATTTCGAAGCCAACGCCTTGGGCACGTTCAATGTCCTGGAAGCGATCCGCCTGGCCGCGATAAAAGCGCCCGTGATCTACTCGTCCACGAACAAAGTTTACGGCGGCATGGAGGAAGCGCACATCGTTGAACGCGACGGGCGCTGGGCTTATGAATTGTTGCCCGACGGTGTGCCGGTCGAGCAGCCGTTGGATTTCCACTCGCCCTACGGTTGCTCAAAAGGCGCGGGCGACCAGTACATGCGCGATTACCACCGCATTTACGGATTGAACACGGTCGTGTTCCGCCAATCGTGTATTTATGGTTACCGGCAATTCGGGATCGAAGACCAGGGTTGGGTCGCGTGGTTCATGATCGCCACCCAGCAAGGCCGCCCCATCACGGTTTACGGTGACGGAATGCAGGTCCGTGACATTTTGTTCATCGACGATCTGCTTGATGCGTACGACGCGGCCGCGGACAACATTGGGGCCGCGGCCGGGCGGGTTTATAACATTGGCGGCGGGTCGGGTAACGTCATGTCACTATTGGAGTTGCTGGAATATTTGGGCCAGCGAATGGCTGCCCCGATACCGTTTACTTTCGCTAATCCCAGACCGGGCGATCAACGCGTTTATGTCAGCGACATTCGCCGGGCCGCGACCGAGTTGGGTTGGCAGCCGAAGACTACCGTTAGGGCCGGACTGGACCTGCTTTACGACTGGATCGCGGAAAACCGGGGCCTGTTCGCATGAGCACCCGGCGGTTGCGCATCCTTCATGTAGGGAAATTCTATCCGCCGCATATGGGCGGAATGGAGACCTATTTGCAGGTCGTCTGCCGCGGTCTGCAGCATCATCACGACGTCGAAGTTTTGGTCGCCAGCGACACGCCCCACGACGATATCAGTCAAGACGAGGGGATAAAGGTTGTGCGTGCCGGGACCAGGTTTACCTTGGCCTCGACGTCGTTCTGCCGGGGAATGATCCGGCGGATCCGCGAATCTAATGCGGATATTATCCATCTGCACATGCCCAACCCTTCGGCGACCTTGGCCTATTTGATCGCGCGGCCGACGGCGAAACTGGTGATTACTTATCACAGTGACATCGTGCGGCAAAAGATCCTGGGCCGGGCCATCGCACCGGTCTTGGACGCGGCGTTGAAACGCGCGGCGGCGATCATCACCACCTCGCCGCAATACCTGGCAACATCCCCCACGCTGCAACCGCACCTAGACCGCTGCCAGGTATTGCCTTACGGCATACCGATCGAATCGTTCAGTCGGGTCAACGCGGAAGGTATCAGCGCCATACGCGAACGGTTCGGATCGCGCATCGTGCTAAGCGTTGGTCGCCTTATCTACTACAAAGGTTTCGACGTTCTGATCCGTGCGATGAAGGACGTGGAAGGGCATCTGCTGATTGTGGGCGACGGACCGATGGGCGCTGAATTGCAACAACTGATCACTGGTCAAGGGCTGCAGAATCGCGTAACGCTCTTGGCCGAGGTACAGAATGACGAGATCGTCGATTATTACCGCGCTTCGGATGTGTTCGCCCTGGCGTCGATCGCGCGCAGTGAAGCATTCGGTATTGTGCAGCTTGAGGCCATGGCCTGCGGAGTACCGGTGGTGAACACCGCCTTGGATTCGGGCGTGCCCTACGTTTCGCTGGACGGCCAGACCGGTCTCACCGTTCCACCGGGCGATGCGGCGGCGTTGGCGGGCGCGCTTGACCGATTACTAAACGATGATGACCTGCGCGCAAAATATGGCCAGGCCGGCCGTGAACGGGTAAACACCGAATTTACCAGCGAGGTTATGACCCGCCGGATGTTGGAACTTTACGATGAGATCACGGCCTTAAACTAGGGCGGTTAAGCTGCGGTCATTCTGCTGAACGGAGGTACAATTGCTGATTACCTATATGCCTATTTGCCGTAGCGACGGCGTAAGTGAAAGCAAATGGTATCCAATTCGGGCTTGAGCGCCGCGAAGCGTCAACTGAATTTTGGGGCCACATCCCATCAAAGTGAGCCGCCCTGCATTCGGTCCGCCCACATCTGACGTCGAACTCCGTTGCCTCTGAATTCTCCAGTACACCAAATTCGATCGTCGCTGACGCGACGAGGGACGTTCTAGGATTTTCCGTGGCTTGAAAGCCACGGCTAAATTCAGCCATCACGACGCGACGAGAAAGGCCAATTTGAAACGACGGTAATGCCGCGAATTTGCTCACTATGTGCGATACGGCACAGACGCGGAATGCAAAACGGGTCAAACTTCTGTGACGGATGCATCAATTTTCGGATTAAATGGCGCAATGTCGAAAAAGGGAATATTCACATGGGTTTCATAAACAGATCGAATCGTTCAATTTTGATCATTGCGGTGATCGTGATCGTCGTGATCTTTCTTTATTTCGGCGGATGGGCCCAACTCGGGTCAATGATGGGTGGGCGCGGGTCCGGCGGCGGCACGATGGGAATCAGCGCGAACGGACCCGGTGGCGGTTGGATGCCGGTAGTGATCGCGCTGGCCGTGGGCGTATTGATCGGTTGGCTGATCGGAAAGCGGCGCTAATTTCGTGGGACTGGTTGATAGTAAATAGCGAGATGGGTAGTTCAACACCGGCGGATGACCAACGCAAAGGGAAAAGCTCAACTACCGGAGCAAGCCGGTAAAACTGGGAGCGCGGGCGTCCTCGCCGGCGATGAGCGCAGGGCGCGAAAACGTAAGCCAGGAAGCGACGCGGCACTTGCACTCGCCGTCGTACCCAAAGCAACGCGTGCTTCGTTTGTTGGATGAATGTTTA
>JBDSEC010000342.1:0-8601 GCA_039920205.1 Pyrinomonadaceae bacterium | reverse complement strand
TTATAACTCTTTCTTGAAAGGATCTTCGGACCATTCGTGATCATTGATTCATCTGCACCAACTCGAGTCGATCTGGCCGGCGGCACCATCGACATCTGGCCACTTTATCTTTTTCATCCGGGAGCGGCGACGGTCAATTTTGCGATCGACCTGCGCGCCAATTGCCGCATCGAGACCCGGACGGACGACCGGGTGATCTTGGAGTCGCGCGATCGCGAAGTAGTGATCGAGACCAATACCGCGGGCGTGGTTGAGTTGATCCGCGAAGAGCGCCTAGAACTAATTTCCAAACTGGTCCATTTTTTCAAGCCCGAGATCGGGTTTCATTTGACGGCCGACTGCCAGGCGCCGGCCGGGGCCGGATTGGGCGGCTCGTCCGCCTTGGCGATCGCCTGCATCGGCGCGTTGAACCGGCTTTGCGGTAACCGTTATCGCCCCGATCAGATCATTTCACTCGCCGCCAATATTGAAAGCACCGTGATACGAGTCCCCGCTGGGTTTCAAGATTATTATCCGGCACAGTTTGGCGGCACGCTCTGTTTGCATTTCAACCCGGACGGGATCGAGATCGAACGATTGGCAATTGATGTGGCAACCCTAGAACAACGTATCGCCATCTGCTATACCGGCGAGCCCAGATTATCGGGCACCAACAATTGGGAGATCACCAAACGTCACATCGACGGCGATCTTGAATTGTTCGAGCTGTTCGAAGGCATTCGCGATTCGGCGCAGAATTTGCGCGGGGCATTGTTACAAGGCGAATGGTCCAGCGTCAGCGACATCATCTCCCGGGCGCATCCGGCGCGAAAGCGTTTGGCGCCAAATATAACTACCCCCCAGATGGATCACTTGATCACGGTCGCCTTGGCCAACGGGGCTGAGGCAGCCAAGGTCTGCGGCGCGGGCGGCGGCGGCTGTATCGCATTCTTCTGTGCTCCGGGCCGGCGTGCCGAGGTTGAGAACGCCTTGGCCGCCGAAGCAGGGGCGGAAGTTCTGGATTGGTCGTTGGCGCAGGATGGATTGACCGTCACTGACCACTAATGGAACCAGCGACGAATCATTGAAGGAGACATTATGAAACTACATCGATTGATACTATTGACCATGACACTTTTGGTGGTTGGTGCGCCGGTGATGGCGCAAGGTGACGGCATGACTGACCGTTCGCGCAACTCGCAATTGGAATCGTTGGCCGGCAAGTTGGCGCAACAGGCTGACGATCTTTCTGAACAGGTCTATCGCGATTACTCGAACGGTTCGAACAACCGCCGTGCTGAGACCGACGGCGTTTTCCTATCCCAGCAGTTCAGCGCCAGCGCGGATATCTTTCGCCGTATGGTGCAGGATCGCCGGCGCACTTCGGAACTGCGCGATGCGGGAAGTTTGCTTTCGTCATTGGCTAGTCGCGGGAACAGTTACAGTTCGCGGTCCCGTTGGAGTGATGTGCAACGCACTGTGGCGGATATTCAGCGCGAGTTGAACTATGGCAATGGCGGTGGCAACGGTGGCGGTGGCAACGGTGGCGGCGGCAACGGTGGCGGCAACTCGTCGGGCCTTTTCCGTTGGAGCGGCACGGTGGACGACGAGGTTCAACTGAAGATCCAGGGCGATTTTATTGAAGCCAGCGCCATTTCGGGAACCCCCTATAACGACACTACGTTTAGTTTTACTACCCCCTTGCCTCAGCGGCAGGTCAATGTTCGGGTGCGCAAGTTGCGCGGTCGCGGTGACGTAAGGGTTTTGCAGCAACCGAGCCGGTTTAACGATTGGACGGCGATCGTTTCGATCCGCGATGGCGATCGAAGTGCCGACCGGTACGAGTTGGAGATCAATTGGTAAGCAGATAGCCTGACGTGTTAGGTAAGGCCGCGACCAAACTCGAAATTACCGGGTTGTTTGCGGCCTTGATCTTTCATCCGCACCATTGCGGCCGAACTAAGTTGGCTTTTCACCTAAAGCAGCGTGGGCCGCAGCATCTTCCGCCAAGGTATAGACGCCCTGCTCGTTTTTCACGATCACGGGCCTGGTGCCGCCCGCCGCTTCCAAGAGATCGGTCAACTCTTTTTGCACGAACTTATTCTGTTTGGACGGATCACGCAGATGACCCATCGGGGGGCCGACGTAAATGCGCCCACATGTTTGACAGCGAAATAAGGCATCGTCCCCTTGCAAGTGTTTCTTCGCATTCTCGCCGATCGTGGTTTGCTTTAAGAACCCATTGCACGATTTACCCTTGGCGTTGATCTCGTTACAGACGGTCTGCGCGTTGGTGATCCGCTTGGGTGCCGAGGCGTTCTCGGGTTTTGCGTCTTGGTCCATAGTTAGTCCTCGTCGGTCAACAGATCCAACTAACCTCTTAGCCCTGATGATAACTCAGAGTCAAGTTATTGAGCCACGGTGTCAACCATTTCGTATCCCTGGCAAATCTTCGTATAGTGTTGACCGCATGTGGAAGAACGCGATGGCATCGGTCTGGCGACACACGCCATCGTTTTTACGACGATGGAGTATGCGCCTGTCCCAATCAAGATTCACCGTGTCGGCCGGTGCGGTGATCTTTCGCGACGATGGGCGAGTGCTGTTGTTGGAGCACCGTTTCCGTCCGGGCTCGGGGTTGGGGATTCCCGGTGGATTCATTGGTAAGGGCGAGCAACCGGAAGCCGCACTTCACCGCGAATTGTGCGAAGAGACCGGATTGGAACTCACCGACGTAAAGTACCTAACCACGCGCATCATTGATACCCACGTCGAGGTCATATTTGTCGCCCGGGCGAATGGAGAGATCAAACTCGCGGAATTCGAGATCGTTTCCGCAGAATGGGCGGACCCGGCGCACCTGCCGAAACGGTTAAGCCGAAACCAACGTGAACTGATCGCACGGGCGATCACCAGCAAGCCGTTTTGAGGTCAAGCGTTTGGAGTTCCTGCTTTAGAAGCAGGCTGGCCTCAAAGTCTCAAGGTTGAGTAAAGTCAAAGCAGCCTGCTAAAGCAGGAACTCCAAACGGAGGAATCCAAACGCTAGACTCAAAACACAAGAACTCAAAACGGGTGGTTTTGTCCGCATCAACGCAATTTGATATGCTGTCCGCGCTTTGGCCGGGATGCCATCATCCGATTTGTTGTGTAGGAGAACTTATTTAAATGGTTAGTTTGATTCCGCCGCCCGAAACGATCCTAGCTATTCTTAAGAAGACGGGCGCTTTCCGCGAAGGTCATTTTGTTTACCCTTCGGGGAAACATGCTGCCCATTATTTTCAAATGCCGTTGGCCTTCCGCTATTACGACACGGCCCGGGTTTTGGCGGTCGCGCTAAGCCGCATGTTTCGTATCGACCGCGATGTGGCCAGCCAGTTACCCAAGATCGCCATCATCAGCCCCAGTCCCGGCGGTATTCCGGTCGCCTTTGGTGTGCGCGAGGCCCTGAGTGCCGAGCAGATATATTGGGCCGAAAATGAGAACGGTAAGCGCATGTTTCGCCAGTATGTCAGCCAGGGCGAAGTGCATCCTTGTTTGATCATCGACGATATTATCCGCAGCGGGCGGGCTTTGAGTGAGACGGTCGAGTTGGTGAAGAGCCTGGGCACCCAGATCATTGGCATCGGGACGATCGTTCACTTCAATTCCGCGGTCGACAACGTGGACAATATTCCGATCAAGACGTTGGTCGATTTTGAATCAAAGCAGTACGACACTTGGGAAGAGTGTGTGGCCTCGGTTCCCGGCGTGGATAAAGATGCACCGGTCGAGAACGTCCGCTTTTAGAAACACGACTTCATCATCTCGGGAGCACGAATCGCTGGATCGGTTCGTGCTTTTTCGTTTGGTCGGGTAATCAACAAACGACTGACGAAATTATTCGAACGAACCATCCCACATCTTCAACGCTTCGGCCCTTAGGTTTTATGCAACCCGGAGAATGCGTTATGATTCCCTACTTCTACTTTCCCTAATCGATGCTCGAAAGGAACTCCAGAACTATGTCTTCGTTGCGTAATTGGCGCCGGGGTATCGCCGGCATGGCCGGATTGGTCCTAATGCTTACGTCCGTGATGCCCGTGGCGGCGCAGACGGTCAAGAACATGCACCCCAGAATGAACCCGGCCCCGCAGGGCAAACTGAATTACCCCACGCCGCGCAAAGGCGATCAGGTGGACGATTACTTTGGCACCAAGGTGGCCGATCCCTATCGCTGGTTGGAAGATCCCGATTCCGCCGAAACTCGCGCCTGGGTCGAGGCCGAGAACCAGGTCACCTTCAGTTATCTGGACCAGATCCCCGAACGCGCCACGATCAAGGAGCGGCTGACCAAACTGTGGAATTACGAACGCTACAGCGTGCCGTTCAAAGAAGGCGGCCGTTACTTCTATTACAAGAACGACGGGTTGCAAAACCAAAGCGTGCTTTACACCACCGATACGTTGGCGGGAACGCCCCGCGTGTTGCTGGACCCCAACACGCTTTCGGCGGACGGCACCATCGCGCTGGCCGGATCGGCGCTGAGTTGGGATGGGAAGATGATGGCTTACGGGTTGTCGGCGTCGGGTTCGGATTGGGAAGAGTGGAAAGTGCGTGATGTTACGACCGGAAAGGACACTACCGACCATTTAAAGTGGGTCAAATTTTCGGGCGCATCCTGGAGTCACGACAACAAAGGCTTCTATTACAGCCGCTATGACGAGCCGAACGAAAAGACCGCGCTGGAGGATGCCAATTACAACCAGAAGCTCTTCTACCATGTATTGGGAACGCCGCAGAGCGAAGACAAATTGATCTATCAGCGGCCCGATCACAAGGATTGGGGATTCGGCGGCGAGGTCACGGAGGACGGCCATTTCTTGGTTATTTCGGTCTGGCAAGGGACCGAGAATAACAACCGCCTTTACTATCAGGACCTGCAAACGCCCAACGCACCGGTGGTCGAACTGCTGAATGATTTCGACGCACAATATACATTCCTGGACAATGACGGACCGATCCTTTGGCTCCAAACCACGCTGGATGCGCCGCGTGGCCGGGTCATCGCGATCGATACGCGCAAACCGGAACGCGCGAATTGGAAAGAGGTCATTCCCCAAGCACCCGAATCACTACAAGGCGTCGCCACCGTAGGTGGTCACTTTTTGACCACATATTTGAAGGACGCTTACAGCCAGGTCAAGGTCTTTACTTTTGAGGGTAAACTGGTACGCGAAGTGCAATTGCCCGGCATCGGCGATGTGGGCGGTTTTGGCGGCAAACGCAACGACAACGAGACCTTTTATTCCTTTACTAGTTTTACCGCCCCGAACACGATCTACCGATACGACGTGGCAACGGGAAAGAGCGAGATCTTTCGGCAGCCAAAAGTCGATTTCAACCCTTCCGGATACGAAGTCAAACAGGTCAAGTATAAGAGCAAAGACGGAACGATGGTGCCGATGTTCATTGTCCACAAAAAGGGCTTGAAGCTGGACGGCACGAACCCGACCATCCTTTACGGCTACGGTGGTTTCAGCATTTCCCTTACGCCGTTTTTTTCGGTCGGAAATCTGGTGTGGATGGAAATGGGCGGCGTTTACGCAATGCCCAATCTGCGTGGCGGCGGTGAATATGGCGAAGAGTGGCATCTGGCCGGCACCAAGGCCAAGAAGCAAAATGTCTTCGACGATCTTATCGGCGCGGCCGAATGGTTGATCGCCAATAAATATACCTCGACGCCCAAACTCGCCATCAGCGGCGGCAGCAACGGCGGTCTTTTGATCGGCGCTTGCTTGAACCAACGTCCAGATCTGTTCGGCGCGGGGTTGCCGGCCGTCGGCGTGATGGACATGTTGCGGTTTCATAAATTCACCATTGGTTGGGGTTGGGTTTCCGATTATGGCTCGGCCGCCGTGGCCGAAGAATTTCCGGCGCTCTTCGCTTATTCTCCGCTGCACAACATCAAACCGGGCACCAAATATCCGGCGACGATGGTCACCACCGCCGATCATGACGACCGCGTGGTGCCTGCGCATAGCTTTAAGTACACGGCCACGCTTCAGGCCGCGCAGGGCGGCACTGCTCCTATCCTTATCCGGATCGAAACCAAGGCCGGACACGGCGGCGGCAAGCCGACGACGAAGATCATCGAGGAAAAAGCCGATGAGTTCGGATTTTTGGTGCGGGAATTAAAGATGAAGCCGGTTTGGCCCAAGAACTGATCTAGCGTTCGTAGCCCCGCCTTTAGGCGGAATGTTTACCAGTTGACCCTGCCAATGTGTAGGGACTCGTCGTAATCGTTCCGGCTGAAGCCGGGGCTACAAACGCTTGAATTCACGCATCGATTCGTCAATACGGTCCGGTTCGCGTAGCAATGCACTGATCACTGCCACGGAATCGGCCCCCGCCTGAATGACCGAACGCACATTTTTTGAAGTAATACCGCCGATCGCCACCAAGGGTATTTGCGGCAACGCCCGGCGCACGGCCCTTAACCCTTCAAGTCCGACGACGGGGTCGGGATTCGCTTTGGTACCGGTCGGAAAGATCGGTCCGATCGCCAGATAGTTGATCGGCATCGCGGCCGCAGCCACGGCTTGTTCCAGGTTGTGCGTGGAATACCCAATGACGGCAAACGGCCCCAATAGCCGCCGCGCCGCGTCGGGCGGTAGGTCATCTTGGCCCAAATGCACCCCGTCGGCGCCGACGAGCAAAGTAATATCAACGCGATCATTTATGATCAACGGTACGCCATGCTCGCGCGCAACGACTAAGGCTGCGGTCGCCGCTTCGCAGAACTCGCCGGCACCCAAATTCTTTTCACGGATTTGGACCACTTCGGCGCCGCCGTTGATCAAGCGCGCAGTCTGTTCCGCATGCGTCAAACCAGATATATTTGAATCGGTGATGGGATAGATAAGCGGTAACTCAAATGACATGGATCAACGCATTTTCCCTTCCAGCCAGGCTTGCAGAATCCCCGGGTTACTTTCGTTGACGGCAAAGTATTCTTCGATCAAATTCTCATAAACGCTATCTCGTTCGGCTTTTGCAAGAGTATGCCCTAAGGGCATGGGACCGCCCTTGATGAACGATTCGATCAGGGTCGCATCCATCGGCCAATTCAAATAGCCGAGGCCCTCCGGACGGTGACATTTCGCACACGACATCGCATTCGCCACTTTGGTGGCAGCAAAATCTTGGCCGAACCGCAGAACGCGGCTCGCTTCACTTCCCGCGCCTAATCCCGGGCCCAACCGATGGACATCCAAATAGGGACCAAAATGCGGCACCCCGTAGGTGCGGAATCTTTCGTTGACCGCATCGACCGCCGATTGTTCATTCGGGACGACACTGCCGGCCACGGGAAAGATGGGTAGAACTCCGCTCTTATGGCATTGCACGCAGTTGTCGTCCCCTTCACCCAACTCCCAACGGCCGCGCACCGTGATCGAACCGTCGCGGCGAAAAGTGCGAAAATAATCTTTAAAGTACGTGGTGTAAGTTCCGTCCGGTCCGGGCACTGACGACACGACCGAAACGTTGCGGACGCGCGGGCGCGCACCGGGATCGGTCACTCCGAATTGCACCCAACGCTCCGGCGTTCCATCGGCCCGGTTGCCCGGCACCAGGATCAGCAACCGGCGAAAACTATTGTCGTTGTCGGCGGCGCCCAAATGGCGCGAGGTGTAGCTGAAGTAGGTCAACTGATCGGCGTGGCTGCGGGCCGCGTTCCAACGGCCCAACATCGACTTGGCCTCACTAAGGGTTTCCCAACGGCTGACAGCGTGCAGGAATCTGGGCGTCAACAGAAATTCCGGGATCTCTACGAACGACTTGGTCTCGGCAAAATATTGACGGTCCGGGACGTTAAATCCCAATTCATGCTCCGGCCGCCGGCCCCAGGAAAGCGTGTCGATATACTCGACGAATTCTCGGTGCCGTTCGTTGAACTCCGGATCCTTCGTCAATTCGCATCGCCGCAATTCACGATCGATCCGATCCAGCACCTTGTTGTAGGCTTCTTCATGGTCATCCGAATCGAAAAGTGCCCGCGCAACCGGTATCAAAGAAGCGATCGAGGCTGAGACCCAAGCGTCTTGAGTTGCGGGGTTGTTGGGACAAGGTGCGGACTTGGCCGAAGCCGAAAATAAGAAAAATAGGCAAACGAAAAAGCACGCCGGCAAGTACGCGAGCCAATGAGCTTTCAGTTCATGCGATCGAGGGTTCATCCGCTATTATTGTTAGCATAACTTGACCAAAATTGTGATACTTTTACCTGACAGCAGTGTAATACAAAAGGAAATTCTTCGCGAAGGAACTGTGTTATGGAAGTCATCACGATCGATGAGATTGACGGCAAGCTTAAATTGCTTTCCGATGAGAAGCTTGTCGCAGTTTATCATTTTGTTTCGTATCTAGTCGGCCATGAGTTGGATGGTTCCGATGTATCGGCAAGCGAATTGATGAAAGCATCAGAAAGCTTGATCGCAAGCAACTGGGACACTCCCGAGGAGGATCAGGCGTGGGCCGATTTGTAAAAGGTGATGTCGTTGTTACACCGTTTCCCTTTTCCGATCTATCCGGTGATAAAAGGCGACCCGCCTTGGTAATTGCAAATCTGAATGGGGACGATCTGGT
>JBDSEC010000341.1:0-11032 GCA_039920205.1 Pyrinomonadaceae bacterium | reverse complement strand
GAAACTAGGGCCGCCTAAAGGCGGGACTCAAAGCGCTTGAAAGGTTACCCGTTGCTTGCATACAACTCTCACTTTTAATTGCACCCGGTTTCGATCAAAAACTTGGAAGAACGGCGAAAGGTTTTTCCTCCTCTGGTCAGGTTTATTGTAGAGTGTTTCAGTAGAGACTCGTTTAATGACGACGGGGTGAAATAAGTGCCGCCGCAACCCCTTGGTCGCCCGTCTTTCAACTGATCTGACTTCAGCGTGGTCAAACCTTTTCCGGGCGGGCGATCGTGTTTAGCAATTTGGCCAATGCCAAGCTTACGTAGCAAACTGCTGGTGGTTATTCTTCGCGTCATCGGCGTGAAACGGGACCTAAACCGTTTGGAGCAGCGGGTCGCGAATAAAGAACGAACCAAGACCGAACCCACACGGCGTCAACGTAGGAAATACGCCATCTCGACGCGCGAGCTTAAAGGCCATAAGATCTGGACCATCGCGCCCCACGAAAACACTAGCGGCAAATACTTGATCTATCTGCATGGTGGCGCATATGTGAACAGCTTCGCTGCGCAGCATTGGGGCTTTATGTCCAAACTGGTCCAGCGGCTGAACTGCACGATCGTCGCGCCCGACTATCCGCATGCACCGGAATACTTCGTCCACGACACCAGCGACCTCGTGCTTCAGGTTTATCGAGAAACGATTGCCGCGGCCGGCGGGTCATCGAAGGTGTATCTGATGGGTGATTCCTCCGGTGGCGGCATCGCCTTGGCGTTGGCACAACGATTACGCGAAGAGGGGATCGGTCAACCGGGTTACATCGTCCTGCTCTCGCCCTGGCTGGACGCCACCCTGTCGAACCCCGAGATCCCGGCCATCGATAAGATCGATCCCTTCCTGGGGGTGGTAGGTATGAAGTGGAGCGGCCGAGCGTATGCGCACAACCTTGATCCGACGAATTATTTGGTCAGCCCCGTTTATGGCAGCCTTCAGGGCCTGGCCCCAATTTCGGTCTTCATCGGCACGCGCGATATCTTACTTCCTGATTGCCGCAAACTTCAGGCGCGAGCGCTGGCTGAAGGCGTCGTGCTCGATTATCACGAATACGACGGCATGGTGCACAACTGGATGCTGGTGCCGTTGCCGGAATCGAAGCGGGTGCTGAACACGATCGTCGAACGTTTGAGCCATGGATGAAGGAGGTCGAACAACGGTCGTGCAACGATTGCCAGGATAATCGAGAAGACCATTTCGATCGCCCGTAGCCCTAAATGATGCTTACATAAAATTCTCTTGAAACTCATCTCAAAATCAGGCAATATGGGATTGCCCTGTAGTTTCACTCCATCCTTTTTTGATGAAAACATATGATGACCATCATCCGCTCCATCGAGTCGAGTGTCCGCAATTTCGTCCGCAGTTTGCGCCAATCGCCGCGGCATAGTCCCCGTTTGCCGTTGAAATTGACCATGATCGATGCGCACGCGCCACAGGGGACCGTACCCCGCCTAACGCTTAGCGGATTCACGCGGAATATTAGCGCCACGGGGTTGGCACTGATCGTGCCCGAGATAAAATTGGGTGAGCGGCACCTAGTGGGCGATAACCGTACATTGCTGGTGGTGATCGAACTTCCGACCGGGCCGGTAAAGCTGCACGCGCAGCCAATACGATATGAAAGGTTGAAGCATGGAGCGTTGGCGGGTCAGTATCTGATCGGCGCCCGCATCCTGGGGATCGACGACGCCAGCCGGGTTCGTATGGGCCGCTATTTGCACCGTTTATCCCGTCAGGCAGAGTTGGGGCAGAAGCTCGCGCGCACGGCATAGACGCCAGTTGCCCTGGGTCGGCGGTACCGCTTTCAAGCGGGTTCTTAAATGTGCGCGCTCGCCAACCTTGATCCGGGATTCGTCAATGTTCGAATAGGTTATCTTCAAAAACCCGCCTTAAGGCGGTACTACCAACCCAACGTTACTTACTCGTTCTCACGCTTCCTTTGTCTTACTCAGCCAACCTACCTATAATTATCGGCTACGAAGTAACCGGGTAGTTGGCCGGCCCGCATCCGGGGGCGCCCCTCGCGGTAACGAACAAAGATGTGGGTTTTTCCTTGCTGAATAATTTCAAGCATGAGCGTGGTTGTGCCGCGGCTCGCGAAAGTGCGCGCCGGGCGGGACGTATATTCTGGGCCCTGTTGTGGTTCGGGCTGATCGCCGTTCCAAGTTCGCCGGCTCAGGCCACGGGCGCGGGTGGTTGGTCCTGGCAAAACCCATTACCGCAAGGCAACATCATCTACACTATCAGGTTCGCCACCGATAAACAGAACGGTTGGGCGATCGGCGCCGACGGGGTGATCCTCCACACTGATAACGGCGGCTTTGCGTGGGAGCGCCAGGCCGCGCCAGCGACCACAACGCTCTACGGAGTGTTTGTCAAAGACAAGGCGAATGCCGTCGTGGTGGGCGCCCGCGGCGTGGTCATGGTCACCGAAAACGGCGGGCGGCGCTGGCGCTTGATTCCCACCACGATCAAGGATCATCTTTATAGTGTGGCCTTCGCACCGGGTGATTCGGCGAATGGTTGGGCGGTGGGAACCTATGGCCGGATCATCGCCACCCACGATGGCGGCGAGACCTGGTCGCCGCAGCCTTCGAACCTGACGGCACATCTTTATTCGATCTCGTTCGCGGACAAACTGAACGGGGCGGCGGTTGGGGCCAGTGGCGCAGTGTTGGTGACCAATGACGGGGGCAATACCTGGACGGTACGTACCGGATTTGGCGAAATGCCGTTGACCGCCGTGGCGTTCGTCTCGCCCAAGCGGGCGGTGGCCGTCGGTTACGCCGGTCGGGTCTTTCAAACCGAGGATGCGGGCGCAACCTGGCAGACGATCACGACTTTTGCGCGGGCTGATCTTTTCTCGATTTATTTCACTGACGCGGTACATGGGTGGGCGACGGGTGACGGCGGTGTGGTGTTGTTGACGGGCGATGGCGGCAAGACTTGGTTGCCTTTTAATGTTCGCACCGGGCCGCGGTTGATCACGGTTTATTTCGCCGACAATTTTACCGGGTGGGCCGCAGGCAGCGATGGATTGCTGCTGCGCACGGACGACGGTGGATTTCAATGGCGACGCTTGACCGAGGGCGGGCGCGACGACCTGGCCCACATTGTGTTTGCCGACGGTTCGAACGGTTGGGCCGTGGGTTCGCGCGGACGGATCTTGGTCACCGATTCGGGGGGCAAGACGTGGATACCGGTGCCATCGGGGACCACTGCGCGGCTTAATTCGGTAAGCTTTGCGACCGACGATATTGGCTTTGTCGTGGGCGAGCACGGCACGATCCTGCGCACCGTCAATGGAGGGGTTTCCTGGTCGGCGTTGCAGCCGATCACCGATAGCGATCTGTTCAGCGTTCAATTCGTTGACGCGAGAGCGGGCTGGGCCGCGGGTGCCGCGGGAACGATATTACGCACCGTGGACGGGGGTTTGACCTGGCGGCAGTTGCCGTCGAATACCCAGGCTTGGTTAGAATCCATTTTTTTTGTCAGCGCCAAACAGGGAATCGCGGTTGGTTCCGGCGGCACTATCTTGCGTACCGAAGACGGCGGCGACAGTTGGAAGTCGATCAACATCAATTTAAAGTCCTCGCTCTATTCCGTGGCCTTTGCCGATGCGACCCGGGGCTATGCCGTGGGTGCGAATGGGGTGATCCTGCGTACCGATGACGGCGGTGTCATCTGGCACGATCAAGAAGGGACCACCACGGTCAATCTGTTTTCGGTGGCGGTGGCCGGCCGTGACGATGTGTTGATCAGTGGCGACCAGGGACGGATCCTTCGCACCAAGAACGGCGGCGATTCCTGGGACATTCAGCCGACCATCACTAGTGTACCGTTATTTTCGGTGGCCTATCGCGGCGGCGCCGAGGCCTGGGTGGCCGGCCGCGGCGGTGCGATCATCCGGCGAAACGCTGATGTCGGCACGGTGAAGTTCACACGGCCGAAACTGCCGCCGGTGCTCCATGGCGCGCCCAAGTTAAATACGCCTGGCAATCCGCCACAATTGATCGTAGATGACGGAGACATACCGCGCGCGGTGGCGCCGGGAAAACCAATTAAAAATGAATAATTAACAATTAATAAAGTTTGTGGTGCCGAAGTGCTCTGAGCGTTGAAGGTGCCGACAGAACCTAAACCAGCAACCAGGCGTTGCGCTATTGTCTGTAGCTCGGCTTCGTCTGGAATCGTTCGAAAGGGATGGTTTCAGTTTACGCAGTTCGCTCTTCAACGTTCCGCCTTAAGGCTACCAACGCGGGCTCGATTACAAAGAAAGGGCAGCGCGATCGCTGCCCTTTTCCCCTGATCCCCAACCCCTATCTCCCAACCTCGGAGCCGAAGGCCCTACTGTCCCGGCGGGATGGGCATTTGTGGCCGACGCGGCGGCGCGGCCGTCGGGTCGGTTTCGTCGAACTCCGAAAGTTTGGCGAGTTGATCCTTGTAGATCTTGATCGTCCCGTCCTTTAACATCCGGTCCTGCAACGTTTGAATGTAATCGTCAAAGACTTGATTGCGGCGTTCGGTCAGCAACTGTTCGGTCAACTGCGGCTTCTGCTTTTCGTATTCCACCAGGTCAGCTTCCTTACGTTTGCTGGCGGCGGCAACGATCCAGTTGTCGCCCGATTTGATTGGCGCCTTGGCGACCTCGCCTTCCTTCAAACCATAGATCGCATCTTCCAATGCCGGAGTGCTGCTGGTTGAATCGGCGGGCTTCCCACCGGCCGCGGCGGCTTCGCCACCCAGGGGCGAACCAACCTTGTAATCCTTCGCGGTCAGTACTTCTAATCCACGGGAATCAGCCGCGGCTTTTAGTTCGGCCGCGCTTTTCGCGCCGGTAATAATATCCTTCGCCGTCTGTTCGACTTGGGCCTTGGCCTTTTCCGTCTTTACTGCCGTCGTTACCTTCTCTTTAACCTCGTCAAAATTGGCGTCACGCGGATCCTTCTTGGCGATCAGAACCGGGATCGCAAACCCGTTTTTGACCGGCGTCACTTCACCCACGTCACCCACGTTATTCAAGGGGGCAATGCCGCCTTCGAACTGCTGCGAAACGCCAACGTCTTTGACGTCGTCGCCGGGTTTAACGAAGCCCGTTTCCTTTACCATCGTCGCGGGCGCCATGTTGGCTTCGGCCGCCAAGGCCGCCGCCGCTTTCGTCACATCATTATTAGTCTTGAGTAGGTCAAAGGCCTTCTTCGCGATCGCCGCCGTGTTGGCGTAGGCGCGCCGATTGCGTAACGAGACCAAAAGCTCGGGTTTGGCGTCCTCGAACGACTTAGGCACCGAATCACCGCGACGAAAGATGTAATAAGCGTTGCCGAATTTGATCGGTTCGGTGATCGAACCCACCGTCATATCCAGCGTCTGCTGCAACGGGTCCTTTGGATTGTTTGGGTTCTTGCGAACGGTCGTCGCGATACGGCCGCCGTCTTTCGCCGTCACGGGATCTTCCGATTTACCCTTGGCCAGATCGGCAAAGGCTTGTTCCGTAGCCGTGCCGGTAGTGCCACGCGCTTGCTGTACGAGCTCGGCTGCTTTGGTCTTCACCGCGTCTTCCAGCTTCGGATCCGCAACCTTCAACACGATCTGTTGGACCTTAACCCCGGCCTGTTTTTGCTCGGGCGTCAGCTTATTGTATTCAGCCTGCAGGTCGGCATCCGGGATAGTCATCTTTTCGCCGACTTTGGCGGTCTCAACGAACAAATAACGGATCTGCTTTTGCGGATCCTTGATGTAGTACTCGGCCTTGTGCTGATTGAAATATGCTTGCAGATCCTGATCGGTGGGTGTGATCTTCGCCGCCACCTTGTCCGCCGAAACCAAAATATACGAGACTTCGAATGTGGTGTTCTTGCGCTTGTAATCGTCCAAAACTTCTTGGTCGGAAACCGAAACGCCGGCGGTGATCAACGATTGCAGCTTTTGAGCGGCAATGTCATCACGCATGCCCTGCTCGAACTTGTTCACGTCGCCAAAATTTGTCTGCACTACTTCTTTGTAACGGTCGATGTCCACTTTGCCGGTACCGGGATCGCGAAACTGCTTACGCAGCGCATCGGCGACTTCCGCATCCGAGGCGTTAAGACCCAAACGGTTGGCTTCCTGCACGGTGATGCGGCGTTGGATCAACATGTCCAAGAACCGCTGATCGGTAAAGCCCATCTGCGCCAAATTGAATTGGTTGCCGAACTGAGCATACTGCTTTTGCATCTGCTCTTTACGTTGGGCCACATCACCGAGCGTGATCTTGTCCCAGCCAACTTTGGCGACCACTTCCGGGCGTTCCTTGCTCGGCGTGGCGCTGCCGCTGTTGTTCGGTGCGTAGAAAATGACCAGACTTACCGCCATCAGCACAATAAAGCCGATGATGAAATAGTTGCGCGTGCGTTCGAGACGACCTAATTGTTTGAGCATAATTACAACCTGAAGGATTTCGGATGATTTTTCTTTCCGCCGCCGGCCCATCAAGTGCGGGGAAACCACGCTTAATTCGCAAAATCGCCGACTTCGGAAACCACTGATTGTAGCGGAGACCGGCCCCGGCCCGCAACCGCACACGTCCGATAAAACGCCGCGCCGGCAGAATCCGTCGGTCATTTGTCGCGTTATTTCAGTTCCGAATCGGAAAAATCCTGGCTGAACAGAACCGAGAACGTCTTTGGGACGTTGACATAGCGCCCGGATGGGCTTAATGTGCCGACTAATCCCCTAATTCCGAAATAGTATCTTGGGCCCGGCGTGTGAGTTAGGAAAATTCGGAAATAGCCCCCAAAGAAATTCGCTAGTTATTAGCATGATACACGATCAGTTTGAATGGAGGAGACGAGATTTATGCGAGCCTTACCAGGTTTGACGATTCGAAATAGTGGCGGTTACTCGCCGATGGCCCGTGCTTTGATGCTGGCTTTTGCCTTGATCTGCGCGATCATGGTTCCTATCGCCCCGGTCCACGCTCAAGGTGAGATGGCGGAAGCTGCCCAGGCGCCAGCGGTGTATCGGCCGCGACTCAATTTTACCGGCGACACGAAGACCGATTTCGCGCTGGTCAACATTTCGGCCAATCCCAGTACTCCTATTACGTGGAAAGTATTGCGGAATCCGGCACCGACCGCTCCGGGTGCGGCGTTCATTCGCTATTTCGATTTCGGGACGACCAGCGCCACCGCGCCCACGGGCAACGATGTGGTGACCTCCTTCGATTACGATGGAAACGGCTTTAATGAAATCGTGATCTGGCGTGCTGGAGTTTACTATTCGGCGCCGTTTCCGGAGAGCGGAGCGCCGTTTGGTGCCTTGACTTACACCTATTGGGGTGGCCCTCCGTCGGTCGATAACTTAGGCCGCGATGGCGATTACGACGGTGATGGCAAGGTTGATTACACGACGGTTCGTTTGTCTGGCGGTTTTCTGACTTGGATTATTAATCTCAGCACCGGTGGGACTCGTACGATCCCGTTTGGCCGTACCAGCGTTACCGAGACCAACACTTTTCCCTACCCCGGCGCGGATTTTACCGGTGACGGAAGGGACGAATTGGTGTATTGCACCACGTCGACCAGCACCGGCAACAGTTCTTGGTACATCGGAGATGCCGTTACCGGCGCACAGATCTTGGGCGTAAAGAATTACGGCAACTGGATCACGGATTACTTCCTTCAACCGGACGACTATAACGGTGATGGAAAGGCGGACATCGTGGTGATGCGTTCCGGTGGTTCCGGACCGGATGCCGCGGGCTGGTTCATTCGTGACACGGCCACGGGCCAAACCATACCGCCAGTGATTTTTGGTATTGCGGATCCGGCATTTACCAATGGTGATGTTCCTTGTCGCGGTAATTACGACGGCGATCAGAAAGCGGACATTTGCGTTTGGCGGCCTAGCACCTCGACGTTCTATTGGCTGCGAAGTTCGGACGGCGTATTGGGTGCCCAGCAATGGGGCGTACCGACTGCGACCGAATTCCCGTTGGCCATTCAGTGGGTGTTCTAGTCCACCGAACGTGAGTCACGTTTAACCAATTGCGGGCGCCGAGTTATTACTTGGCGCCCGCGTTGTTTTTGGACCCACCACCAGGTTGAAGGCGCAGATCGCCCACTGAAATTTGAGTCCAGTTGCCACACCGCCGCGATTTCCTTAAACTCAAACGATTGTGTCGTGCCCCTGTAGCTCAATGGTTAGAGCAGCAGACTCATAATCTGTTGGTTCGGGGTTCAAATCCCTGCGGGGGCATTCAAATTCATTTGGTCGAACGGTTTGAAATCGGCAACATCTGTGCGCGGTTTTCGACTAGGTCCGAGAGCTCACGAAACATGTCGGGGTTCACCGATTCGGCATAGGGCAAAATACAGGCGCGCGTTTCGCGGAGATAGCGTTTCACAAAGGCGTGATCGTGGACAAACCCTAAAGCAAAGATGTTGCTGATGCGGTCGGCGAGTTTCAGGACCCGGGCGCGTTGGCTGCCGCGTTGCATGATCCGCGCCAGGTATTCTTCTTTTGGCTCACGCACACCGTCGTTAAATCTGATCGTGACTTCCATTACCAGGTCGAAGACCACCGGACCATCGGCGTCGATCTGCTTGATCGCGTCTTCGGTTACGCCGGGCTGGGTCGCGGCGTCTTCGAACAGATCGTGGATCACCGCGGCCTTGAGCAACACCGGATCGATGATCTTGTAATCCAACAAGATGGCCATGGTGCTGATCTGGTGGCGAAACATATTGCTGCCCGCGCGGCGCTTCACGCCGATCAGGGCCATCGCTTTGACGATATATGGCGCCAACGTAATATTAGCGAGTTGTGTCTCCAGGTCTTCCATAAGGCGGGCTTCCGTAGTGGGCTTTATCTCATGCGGCGGTCCGTCGCGCAAGGGAAAAACTCCACAACTTTGCGGTGTTAGGGATCTCGCACCGCACTAAGTCGGGTGTAATAGTTCGAGTTGGTCGTAAATATTCCAAGTGAAAGACAAACCAAGTTGCGTATGGCGCAAGACTGCCAATTCTTCGCGTCGAATACTCCCACAGAGCTTAACCAGATCTGAAACGTCTGATTCATCGTCAAAACGAATCGCGCACTGCAAAGTGCGCCACTTTTAGGCACCCTTTCAGGGCGCCAACACGATGCCTAATTGTCCAGAAGCCGCGCAAC
Source organism: Pyrinomonadaceae bacterium (assembly GCA_039920205.1). GTDB lineage: Bacteria > Acidobacteriota > Blastocatellia > Pyrinomonadales > Pyrinomonadaceae > JBDSEC01. The sequence continues at coordinate 1,840 of JBDSEC010000341.1, read as the reverse complement.
GCCTCGCCTCTGGCTAAATTCTGACCGCACTTTCAGCGCAAAGTACAACCCAAAGGGTCTGCCTTTCCGCCAATTTAACCTCGCGCCTTTAGTTGCACCGACCAAGCTGGAGGCCCGGATAGTGCTCTTCGCAATTTTAGCCTGACGAGATACAATCAGCGTGCTCGTTAGTCGCGAAAGGGCGGTAAGTTGCTAGATGGATACATTTCAACTGATCATAGGCGTCTTGGGCGGTGGTGGCGTCGCCATCGTGGCTGCCATCCTCCTATTTTTTGTTGCGCGGCGCGCGATGAAGTTCATGATCCGCCTGGTGATCTTTGGGGTGATCGTGGTCGCCTTGCTGATCGGTGGCGCGGCGTACTGGTATACCGCGGGACGCACGCCGGCCAAGAGCGGGCCTGCGAATCGGCCGGCCAATTCGCGACGTCAGCCAGATTAGAGATCGTGGTTCTCCAGGTGTATCCTAGTCCTGCGCTGCCGCAACACCTGTAGCCAATCCCCCGTGGCTAACTACGCGATCGACAATTAATTCGTACATTTATCAAGATTCCACGTCCGGCAAATACCCATATCTACGTCACGTAATTCATTGTGCCTGCCCCATCTCAAACTCCAAAACTAGCCCTTTGGCGGCGCTATCGCCAGTTGCCGCGCAATGTTTTTGCGCTGGGTTTCGTTAGTTTGTTGAACGATGCCTCGACCGAAATAATTTATCCCATCCTGCCGCTATTTCTTTCGGCTACTTTGGGCGCGTCGCCCGCGATCATCGGCATCATTGAAGGCACGGCGGAATCTGTCTCGAGTCTTCTAAAACTATTCGCGGGCTATTGGAGCGATCGTTTAGGCCGGCGCAAAGGGTTGGTGATCTTCGGCTATTCATTGGCCGTGGTGGTTCGGCCTCTGCTGGCCTTTGCCACTTCGTGGCAAATGGTCTTTGGCATTCGGCTGGCAGATCGGGTCGGCAAGGGGATCCGCAGCGCGCCTCGCGACGCCCTGATCGCGGATTCTGTCGAACCCGAGGAACGCGGATTGGCCTACGGACTCAATCGTGCGATGGATTACGTCGGCGCGGTGATCGGCCCGGTGTTCAGCTTTGCGCTGCTCTATTTTATTGCGACCAACTGGAATGCGCCGTCGGTGCGCGACTATAGGTTGTTGTTTTTGCTGGCGTCGATACCGGCCTTTGGCGCGGTGGTAGTAGCATTTTTCGGCGTGCATGAAAAGAAGCACAATGGCGAAACTTTGGTTGCCGAGCTGCGACCGCCACCCAAATTTTCGCTGCGCGGATTCGATGGTAATTTCAAAGTCTTCTTAGTCCTGGTTGCCGTCTTTACCCTTTCGAATTCGACGGATGCCTTTTTGCTCTTGCGCGCGCGCGAGGCCGGTGTACCGATCGCCATCATTCCACTGCTCTGGGCTGCGTTGCATGTCAGCAAGGTACTGAGCGCACTGATCGGCGGCCATTTATCGGATCACTTGGGCCGTAAGACCTTAATCGCTTCGGGTTGGATATTATATGCGCTGGTCTATGCAGGTTTTGCGTTCGCTACCAAGCCGTGGATGGCCTGGGCTTTATTTTTGGTTTATGGCGCTTACTTCGGATTGGCCGAGGGGGCCGAAAAGGCCTTGGTCGCCGATCTGGTTCGGGCAGATCAACGCGGTACTGCATTCGGACTCTACAATCTGGCGTTTAGCATCACGGTCTTGCCGGCTTCTTTACTAATGGGTTGGGTTTGGTTGAAGTGGGGTGCGCAAACCGCATTCTTGCTGAGCGCGGGTTTAGGTATCGTGGCGGCGGTGACTTTGTTGTTAACGGTCAACGCACCGCGGGTGTTGAACC
>JBDSEC010000340.1:0-6822 GCA_039920205.1 Pyrinomonadaceae bacterium | reverse complement strand
TAACTGCCCATTCGATTTGCCGCGCAGAACCGTCGTCATGAAATTCATCCGCTTTTCCAAATTTAAGGGGTTTGACGTCGGTGGTATCAACCTGGGCGATCTGATGGGCGCGTTGTCCGAGATGGTCCTGCAGTCCGGCTTTGATGACGATTATTATTGGACGCGCGAACGGCGCGATCCCGATACGTCACTGGATGCATTGCGCCAAGCACTGTTGCAGGCGCTGATCGATCAAGAGCTATTGGACCAAGCGCAGATCGAAGAGATGCTGGCCGACAACAATGGCCAGTTCAAGGGTTCGCTGCTGGAAGAGTTGCTGAACCAACTGATCGAACGGTTGGTTGATGAGGGGTACTTGACGCTTAAAGAAGAGCCCGCGGAAGCGCGCCGCGACCAACGGGGACAAGGACCGGGCGAGTTGGGCGAACCGCTGCCGCGCAATGTTAAGTTTGAGGTGACGGAAAAAGGCCTGGACTTCCTGGGCTACAAAACTCTGCGCAACTTGTTGGGCAGTTTGGGCAAGAGTTCGATCGGCCGGCATGACACGCCGCAGCTATCGACCGGCGTCGAAGCCGCGCAGGCCTCGAAACCTTACGAATTCGGCGACACGATCAATTTGGACGTCAACGCGACCCTGCTATCTGCCATCACCCGTGAAGGCTTGCAGACGCCGCTCAACCTGGAATACAGCGATCTTTATGTGCAGCAGCAGGATTACCAGTCGTCGTGTGCGACGGTGGTAATGCTGGATTGCTCGCATTCGATGATCCTCTATGGCGAGGACCGCTTTACCCCCGCCAAGAAGGTCGCGCTGGCCTTGGCCCATTTGATCCGCACGCAATACCCGGGCGATTCGCTGAAGATCGTGTTGTTCCATGACGACGCGGAAGAGCTGCCGCTGGCCCGATTGGCCACGACGCAGGTCGGCCCCTATCACACCAACACCGCCGAAGGGTTAAAGTTGGCGCGCCGGCTGTTGACCGCCCAGCGCAAAGAGATGAAGCAGATCGTGATGGTTACCGACGGCAAGCCGACGGCGTGTTTTCTTGATGCCGAAAATATGGCGGCATTTGCGGGCGCCAAGCGGAGTTCCGCCGCTTCGAGTCCGCGCCGGCTGTACAAAAACTCGATGGGCGATGATCCGTTCGTTATGGCCGAAACGTTCAAGGAAGTGCAGGCTTGCCGCAAGGCCGGCATCATGATCAACACCTTCATGTTGGCCAGCGACTACTACTTGGTCGAATTCGTCAAACAAATGTCGGCCATGACCCACGGCAAGGCCTACTTCGCCACGCCCGGCAACCTGTCGCAATTTGTGCTAATTGATTTCCTGAAGCGGAAGAAGAGCAAGGTTAAATAGCGGCTTTCACCTTAAAGACCGGATCAACCATGCAGTGAACCCCCAACGGGGGTGGACAGCATAACGCCCAGCGTGACGCCGCGGAACGCTGGGTGGGCCCACCACCTGGTTCCGAGCCCAATAAATGGGCGACCGGCGCGTCCCAATAAAACCAGGGCGGCCGTCATAGACCGTCGGCCGTTCTTCACCGCATAGCGGTCGTCCGATTGTAGCCGTGGGTTTCAACCCACGGCAGGCCCGAGAGAATTCCGCGTCGCGTAGCGACGCATCGATCTATCCCGGGCGGATCGACCTGGACTCAGTACCAGGGATCTTACCGTCGGTTCACGTTTGACCCGCACCCCGGCGGTCAAAGACCGCCTCTAAACTGGGCCAGGGATTTGAGTCGGGGCGCGCTTTTCGGAACCAGGTGGTTGGGTTTAGCGAAATAGTCCATCTACAAATCCGATCTGATAGATCATCGTCAACCCAAAACCGAAGCTAAACACACCGGCCAAACTGCGGATCAACACATTCGCGCGGGTGAATCGACCGGCCGTTAGGTGAACGGGCAGTCCGACCAGGGCGCTCATGATCATCATGCCGCCGATCGAACCAACGCCAAAGATCACGACGTAGAGCATTCCCACCCAGGGTGACGAGATGGCCGACAGGACCAACAACATTAGCGCCGCGCTCCCCGCCAATCCATGCACCATCCCGACCAAGAGCGGTCGCGCGCCGAATCTCAATCCGTGGTGAGTATGCGGGTCTGCCCCCGCTGCCGTCTCGTGGACGTGGAGATGCGCATGCTGATGTCCGCCATGTCGATGGGCGTGCAGATGCAGCTTTCCGCCGTGCCAGAGCTTCCGCAAAGCGTTGAGGCCCAAACCGACCAGCATCAGAGCGACGCAAAACTCCAGGGCCATCGCCGTCCGCTCGCCGATCTTCAAGTGGAGCAGGATCACCACGATGCCGGCAATGAATAACGAGATCGTGTGACCCAAGCCCCAGAGGCCCCCGACCAAGGAAGAACCGAGAAGGCTTTTCCGTTCACTCACTATCGTCGAAACCGCGGCCAAATGGTCTGCTTCGGTGGCATGTTTCAGACCCAGCAAAAACCCTAAACCCAACACCGAGACCGCCGACAGCTTCATCGTAGTGGCGTCAGGGCTGGCGCCGTGCCACCAAGCCGCGATCACCGATGTCAAATGAATACCCGATTGGTCCAATGCCTGATAACAAATGGCCGCGCCCAACGCAGCGATCACCGCCGCGCTCGCGACCGGCAATACGCGCACCAAACGGCCCGAAGCAAACGACCCGCCGAGCAATCGCTTTCCGTAGATGAAGATCAGCCCCACGCCCGTCAAGGTCGCGGCCAGTCCGACACTAAACGCCACGACCAGCAGCATACCGTATCCGACCCGTTGCAGGGTGATAGCCGACAGCATTAACACCAACGCCGATGGGCACGGCAGCATTCCGCCCGAGATCCCGAGGGCCAGCAAACTGCGCCAGGTCACTTTAGTACCATCCGCGCCCGGCGGAAGATGCGTATGGGTAGTGCCGCCGTGCGAATGCGTCAAACCGTCATCATGCGTGTGCGCTTCACCATGATGATGATGCCCGCCGTCGTGATCATGGACCGCCTGAGGGTGCGGCGCGGAATCCCCCCACACGGCCGCGCGCAGCCGCTTCGTAAACATCGTCAATCCCATCACCAACACGATCACGCCCGAGGCCAGGCCCAAGAGGGGAAACAATTGCTCGGGCAAGATGTAGTGCGACGCAAAAAGCGTGACAAATCCAAGTACGAACACACCGATCGTATGCGTCACGGTCACCGTCAAACCGAGAAAAGCCGCGTGTCGCGGAGTACCACGCGATCCCACCAAGTAGGCACCCACGACCGCCTTGCCATGTCCCGGCGAGAAGGCATGCAGTGCACCGAACCCCATCGCCAATAGCATTCCCAAAATCGCCACGATCGGAGTGATCTTAGATACGCTGATCAAGGCGGCAAAACGATCGATCGAAGGCGCGATAACCGGTTGACCCGACCGGGTCAATAACGCCGTCGCACCGCTTGGCACCGTTCCGTTTGACCACGACAGCGTCACGGACCTTTCAGAAAGCGGCGCCGCGAGAAGATCGGCCGGATAATTCTTAAGTTCGTCCGTGACACCATTACCGTAACCGTTACTGTTAAATATCCTGATACTCGCCGCGCCGGCGACGACGATCTCGTGCCAGCCGATCCGTTCGGTTTGGTTAGTGTCTTCGAAGGCAAGCGTACGAACGCGATCGGACGCAACTAAGTCGCCCGCCAGATCAAATTCCAACCGAAGCGTGGGTAAGCCACCTGAACCAACCGGAAGGGATATAACGCTCTTTTCGATCCGCAGCGGTATTCGTTCCCCTTCAACCAATAGTTTCAAACCTTCGACATGGGCCTTTGAAACCTTGGTTAAATAGGCCTGGAGTTCAACTTGATCCAACTTGCCGTTGCCGTCCGCGTCCGCGATCTGCGATTCTTGAAACGTGGGGATCTCGGCCAGATCGACCACATAGCGAACCCGCACCTGGTCCGTGGCCACGACTAACCGCGAAAAATGGTTGACGGTGAAGTTGCCCAATGGGTGCGCATTCACAGAACCGGCCAAGATCAGCGTGGTCGCGAACGTGATCAACATCAACCACGTGAACCGACTTGGCTTTTTTATGCTTTGGAGTTCCATCATAGGCTTTACCTAAAACTACTCTTCAAACGGTTGGCTGCGTTTACCGGCAAGCGATCGGGTTGAACACCTTCTTTGGCTAATAATTGACGAGCTTCGTCGGCATGACGAAGATCGAATGCCGGATTGATCGCTAGGGCTTGTTTCAAGTAGCCAGCGGATCGCTGGCGCTGGCCGCGAGCATCGGCGATCACGCCGGCGTGGAAAAACAACCGCGCATCTTTCGTCTTCAAACGCATCGCCAACTTCATTTCCTTTTCGGCCGCGTCAAATTGACCGGATTTGAACAGCGCCCAGGCCAACGCGTCATTGGAATAAATATCGTTGCGGACAGCACGTTCGGCCTGAGCCAACTTAAGCGCCTGGTCCAGCTTGAGGTCATGATCCGCGTAGTACACGGCCAATACGCGTGAATAGGTCCCGCCGGACGCACCCGATCCTTCAATAAATTCGACCAAGGCGAATTGCCTTCGCGCTTCTTCCGGGTTTCCGGTTTTGGTGTAAAGGTCGCCCAGCGCGATCGCGGTTTCGGGTAAAGGCACCCGCGTTTGCGCGCGGCGATAAAATTCGATGGCACTCATAAGATCACCCATCGTGGCCCGGGACTGCCCCTTGCCCGCCAACGCAAAATGATATTCGGGAAAGAGTTGGAGCGCCTGATCGTATTGCTGTTCGGCCGCCGCGATCTTCCCGGTGCTCAGCAATTCATTACCTAGTTGAACACGGCACCAAGCTCCGTTTTCGCCATCGTTCGGGTCGGCCATGCGCGCGGCCAAATTCATCGCTTCCATCGCGCCCTCGGTATCACCATGTAGCGTCCGCAAATAGGAAACCCGCGAATACGAAGCAGTGTCCGGACGGAGGTTGACCATGGTCTGCGCCGTCTTGATCGCTTCATCATATTGGCCTAACTCGACATAGGCGTCGGTTAAGGCCCCGTACACGTCGTGATCCTGTGGACGCAATTGTTGCGCGCGTTGCGCTTGGACCAGAGCATCGCTGAATCGGTGATAGGTCAGTAACAGCTTGGCGCGTAGTTTAATGCTGTCATAGTCGGCCGGATCCGCCTTCTGCGCCTGATCTAGTGCAGCCTCGGCCCGCGCATTGAATCCAAAATCCCCCGATTCGCGCGCCTTCTGCATGAAGGCCGAACTCAATTGGTTGTATCCCGCCGCTGCATTCGGAGCGCGGTCGATCTTTAGTTGGGCCGATCTGATCCGGGCGTCGGCGGGTGTTGAACCGGTTGGTTCAACTTTCTCCCACGGAGATCCCGCCGGCGCCGTCGTGCGAATTGCACGGTAGTGCGCACCGACGACCATTCCAACCGCAATGATCACGGCCAGTCCGGTCATCGCCAACAACACTCGGATCAGTCTCATAGCCCTTCCCCCATGACTCCCCTTAAACAAAGTGCGCGCGGCCCTAAATGGCAACCTACCCGGGCCGCCCGCACTTACACATGCAGCCCGTTAATTCTGCACGTGATGGTTGTGCGGCGAACCGCTAAGCGTATTACCCGTCTGGGGCGTTCCCAAATAAGGGAATCGACTCAGAAAGGGTACATCGTTGTGATCAACTCCATCGCCCAGCGTGTTGTTCGGCGCAACATTAGTCGCGGGAGTGAACGGTGTACCGCCCGCCACCGCGCGCAACGCAATGTCGGTCACGTCGTCGTTTACGCGGCGGCCGTTAGGAAAGCCCGCGACATCACCGCCAAGTAAACCCAACCGGTTCTGGTTCACCGCCGGCGCGATCGCAACGTTCAGCCGCAACATCTCGTGCGGTATTCCGTCCGAAAGGAACGTCGTGTAGTTGGGTCCCGTAATGCCGTTCACCGGAATACCCGTGGCAAAGATCGAAACCAGATCATTGCGCGGAGCCGGCGGGATCGCGATCCCGAAGACGGCCTGTAACAGTTTGGCCAGTTGCGGGTCTAGCACAAAAGGAGCGGCGATCGCATCGTTCTTGGGATAGAGCGAGTTGAATGCGTCCTTCAGTTTTAGCGGGATCACCACTTCATTGACCAGCGGATTGCCCAAACGCGAGATCTGCACGAAATCACCCTCAAGCGAACGGCTACCGTCCGGGCGAATGACGGTGGTCGTGCGGCGACTTGACGTGGACCACACGCCGATCACGGCATCAGCCGCTGTTGGACCCGAAGGGATGGCGCGAGTACGCGTCAATTCTTGGATCGGGACCTCGATCGCAACCGAGTTCACATTGAAGCCCGCGGTCGAATCGACCCCACCGGTCGAGGTGATCGAACGCAGATTCAAGGTGTCAAAGATCGCGCCCACATCGATGTAAAAACCTTCGTCGCGCTGACCAGCGAAAACCCGGCCGCCATTCGGCAACGGATAGACGGCGGGAAGCGCCAACGCGTTCTCGTAATTGGGGGTCGTACGATCGCCAATATTATTCGGGGGCGAGATAAACCCGGCGCCGAGGATCCTTCCGCGACGATTGCCCGATTCGATCCGCGTCACGCTGTAGGTCTGACGCTCGTTATAGTCAGGATCGTTCAACGAAGTGATCGACAAATTCTCGTTGGGCGCGGCCATTCCTAAGATCGAGTCCGGATTCACCAGTGAATTAGTGAAACGGAATTGATAGGTAATGTCTTCCACGCCGTCACCGGTGTTGTCGATCTTTATCTCGTACAGCACCGTGTCATCGAACCGGTAAAAATGGGGTCCACCCGAGGGTTCCTCGAACGGTATCCAGTTAGCGATCAACGTT
>JBDSEC010000339.1:0-6408 GCA_039920205.1 Pyrinomonadaceae bacterium | reverse complement strand
CATCCCTACGCGATAGACCCTGGCGGCGAACCAGACAAACGCCAAACCGGTTCCCGCGCAGATCAGCATGGAAAGCGCGATCTGCCAAAACGGTGCGCTTCCGGAAACAATGCGGATCGGCATTATGATCGGCGCGCAGAACGGGATCATCGAAACTAAAACGGAGACGCCTGATTCCGGATTTCGCATCACCATGAACGACAGGATCAAGCTAAACACCAACGTAAACGTGATCGGCATCGAAACCTGGCCGCCCTCTTGCGGCGTGGTCACCATCGAACACACCAACGCGTACATGGCCGCGTAAACGAAGAACCCGAGCAGGAAAAAGATCAACATGTACGGGATCAATAGGATCGAGGTGTGCGGGATCGATGACGCCACATCTGCCGGCAGCGAGTTCACTCCAAACGCCAAGAAAAGTACGCCCGCCGTCACCCACAAACCCAATTGCGTCAAGGCCACCAGCGAAATGCCGATCAGTTTACCCAAGATCAGATAGAACGAATTGACCGACGAAAACAGGACCTCGGCAATACGCGTTTCCTTCTCTTCGACCACCGCCGCCAAGATCGATTGGCCGTACATGATCAACACGATGTAGATCAAGAGGGCGATGATCAATACGAAAAAGAATCCAATGATGCCGGAATTCTTGCCTTGCTCGCCGCTTCCCTGCTTGGTAGTTAATACCTCCACGTCTTGGTTGATCTGGTCTAACTGCGTGGTGCTGATATTCGCGGCGTTCAGCCTTACCTCGCGAACCGCTTCATTGATGTCGCGCGTAAGCTGTTCGGAGGAAAAAATATCACCGGAATTTCGCAGGTTGAGTTCATAGCCCGCGCCGATCGCGGGATCCTTCGGCACCACGATGTAACCATCCAGTTCCTTGCGCGATAGGCGTCCCTCCAACTCGGCCCTAATATCGCTTAACGAACGGCCTTTCAGATCCACGCGTTCGACGGCGTAGTTGCCGCTGACATTCTTAGCCGCGTCACGCGCACGCTCGGCGGAATTCTTCTGCATCTGCCGCTCGGCTTCGCTCGCCGGGCCTGCCTGGTCCTTTTTCTTTTGATCGCGATCGTTAATGATCTTGTCTTGCAGTATCCCGTACATCTTCTCGCTTTGGTCCACCACGGCGATGCGCGTGGGGCCGCCGGATTTCATTCCGATCAACAGACTAGGCACGACCGCCCACATCACCAACAGCAGCGGCATGATGATCGTCATGACCACAAACATCTTGGTGCGCACCCGCACCAAATACTCGCGTTTTACAATCGCCAGAAATTTATTCATTCGCTGCTTTGACCTCTTCGATAAAGATGTCGTTCATGCTAGGTTCGACCAATTCAAACTTAGTGATAGTCGCGCCGCTGCCAACCAAGCGATGAAGCAGTTCCTGCGCGTTGGCTCCGGGCGCCAGCAACGCTTCGACCTCGTCGCTATGCGCGGTTACTTTGGCGACCAAACTAGCGTCTTGCAAAACTTCGTCGCCGCCTTCAAAGCGAAGCGCCACCGAATTACGGCCAAAGCTTTTTTTGATCTCGCGCAAGGTGCCGGACAGGATCTTTTTTGAACGATTGATCAAACAGATGTCGTCACACAACCGCTCGGCGGTTTCCATCAAGTGGGTGGAAAAGATCAAGGTCTTGCCCTTGGCTTTCAGCTCCAAGACCACCTCCTGCAAAAGCTGCACATTGACCGGGTCCAGCCCGGAAAACGGTTCGTCCAAGATCAACAGGTCGGGGTCATGCATCACGGCAGTGATAAACTGGACCTTTTGTTGCATGCCTTTGGACAAGTCGGCGGCCTTTTTGTCTTTCCACGCCGACAGCTCGACCCGGTCCAGCCAATAGTCGATCCGCTTGTCAGCTTCCGCGGCGCCAATGTTCTTGAGCGCCGCAAAGAATTTCAGTTGTTCGCCAACTTTCATTTTCTTGTACAGGCCGCGTTCCTCGGGCAAATAGCCGATGCGGTCCTGCGTTTTGTCGCCGATCGGTTGGCCAAAAAGTTCGATCTTGCCGGAATCAGGCGCGGTGATGTTGACCACCATCCGGATCGTGGTGGTCTTGCCGGCGCCGTTTGGCCCTAACAGCCCAAAGATGCGCCCAGGCCGGACCTCTAAACTAAGGTCGTCAACGGCAACAAATTCGTCGAATCGTTTGGTAACGTTCGAGATCCGCAACGTAGGGTTTGTTTCGCTCATTAATTTACAGTTCTGGGAATCGTGATAATCGTACGGGTCGATGGATAATACGCCTTTTTCGCCGCCAAGGTTTAGCCAATTTTCTGTAGGGGGCAAATCGGCCCGGGCCTTATGTTAAAATCCGCGTATGGCCTTACCGGCATTCTCGATCGAAACCCCAATCATCGCTTTACCCGGTCATGGAGTTCCCCGGCTAGGCCCGGTTGGTGCGCTCAAGCTGGCTACGGCGTTGGCGGGGCATTACAGCCTACGCGATACGGCCGAAGCCACCGTCGAACACCTGTTGAACTATGTACCGATGCGGTACGAAGACCGCTCGCACCTGACCAAGATCAGCGATATGTACGACGGGATCGAGGCCTCGGTCCAACTTACGGTACGCGTGTCGGGCGGGTTCCAGACCGGCTTTCAAAAGGCGCGCCCGAATTCCGGGCTTTACATCTATGAGATCAGCGCTAGCGACCCGGGAAACACGGGCAAACCGGTGGTCGTGTGGTGGTGGTTCTCAGGCAAAAACGCAAGATCGATCTTGGAATATCACCGCAAACGATTTCCTCGCGGCGCCACGTTCATCGCTTATGGAGTTTGGCTTTGGGATCTGCGGCGAAATACTTATGCGCTAAAACTGAATAAGCCGGACGAACTGGAAGTGCTAACCCCGGGGGCAACCGGTGAAGACGATCACGAGGGGTCGGACGCAGGCACAAACCCAGCCGCGTCGGCGATCCATGTCGCCCATACCGTTCCGGTCTATCGCAAATTAGGCGAATTCCCCACCAAGCGACTGCGCGAAGTAGTCCATTCCGTCTTAGAAAAACTGACTGATCGCGGCTGTCCCGAAACCCTGCCGCGTGAATTGCGCGACCGCCGGATGTTGATCCCGCGCGTCGAGGCATATCGCCGCGTGCATTTTCCGGGGACTGACGACCGGCTGGCCGATTTCGATCGATTTCGCAGTCCCGCGCAGATGCGTTTGATCTACGAAGAGTTTTTCTGGCTATCGTTGGCCATCGCCTTACGCCGGGCTTCTCGCGTGAAGGAAGAGAAAGGCGCCCAGATCCGGATCACCAAGGCGATCAAGGAACGCCTCGTGGCCCGGCTGCCGTTTACTTTGACCAATTCGCAGATCAAGGCGGTCAAACATATCTTCGCGGCCATGCAATCCGATGCTCCGATGAATTTGTTACTGCAGGGCGATGTCGGCAGCGGCAAGACCATTGTCGCGGTGCAGGCCATGTTGGCCGCGGTGGCGAATCATTATCAGGCCGCATTGATGGCGCCCACGGAGATCCTCGCGGAACAACACGCCCGCACTCTGCAAGCTTTGCTGAAAGATTCCGACGTGCGCGTCGAATTGCTGACCGGCTCGGTCCGCGCCGCCGCCAAGCGGAAACTGCACGCTGATCTGGCCGAAGGGTTGATCCATCTGGTGGTTGGTACCCACGCGTTGATCCAAGACGCGGTCGCGTTCAAACGGCTTGGTCTGGTGGTGATCGATGAACAGCACCGTTTTGGCGTAATGCAGCGCGCCGAGTTGCGCAAGCGCGGATACAATCCGGATGTCTTGGTGATGACCGCGACCCCGATCCCGCGTTCGTTGGCGATGACGGTTTATGGCGATCTGGATGCGATCGTGATCGACGAACTGCCGCCCGGACGGACGCCGGTCAAAACTGTCGTCGTGGGCGAAGACAAACGCGCCGGCGTTTACAAGGGGATCCAGCGCGAATTGAAACAGGGCCGCCAGGCCTATGTGATCTATCCGCTGGTCGAGGAATCGGCCAAGATGGATCTGAAGGATGCGACGCGCATGTTCCAGCAACTGCGCGATCACGACTTCGCCGATTTCACGGTGGGATTGGTCCACGGACGAATGAAGCCCGCCGAAAAAGACGAGGTCATGCGCCAATTCGTCGCCCAAGAGATACAGGTTTTGGTCGCCACCACCGTGGTCGAGGTCGGCGTGGACGTACCCAATTCATCGGTGATGGTGGTCGAACATGCGGAACGGTTCGGACTTTCGCAACTTCATCAACTACGCGGCCGGGTTGGCCGCGGCGCGGACCAGAGTTACTGCGTTCTGCTGACCGATGACAAGAAAACCGAACTCGCGCGCAAACGATTAGGGATCATGGAGCGAACTAATGATGGATTCAAGATCGCGGAAATGGATATGGAGATCCGCGGCCCCGGCGAATTGATGGGCACCCGGCAATCCGGGCTGCCTGCCTTTGCCATCGGCGACATTGTGCGTGACCTGGAGCTACTGAGCTGGGCACGTAAAGATGCTGACGATTATATATTTGAGCCCGCGCGAACCAAGGAAACCACCGCCATGATCAAACGCGTACGCGCGGATCGGCGGTATGGATTGGCCCAGATCGGATAGCTGCAATTCATGCACGTACTCGCCGGCAAATACAAGAACCAGCGGCTGCAAAGTTCGTTGTCACCCAAGGTAAAGCCAACGGTGCGCCGTTTGCGCGAAGCGTTGTTCAACTACCTGGGTGACCAGATCGAAGGCGCCCGGTTTCTGGACCTATGCGCGGGTTCGGGTTCGGTCGGCATCGAGGCGCTTTCCCGCGGCGCCGGCCACGCCACCTTTGTCGAGCGGTCGGTCAAGTTCTGTCACTTCATCATGACTAATCTTGATACCTGTGCGGTCGATGAAGCCGAAGCGGATGTCGTGGCGGACGATGCGGTGTTGTTTCTGGAGCGGGCCCACGCAGACGAGACCCTGGCTTGGGATATTATCTTTTATGACCCGCCGTACGGGATCGATTACGGCCCGGTGTTGGCGTTGATCGGCGCCGGTGCGGGATTGGCGATGGATAGTCTTCTCGTCGTAGAACATGTTACGGATCTTGAACTGCCGGCCGCGATCGGGTCGATCTCGATCATTGATGCGATGGAATTTGGCGATTCGTGCCTAACCGTTTTTGCGCCTAGGCTGAACCAGATAGGTTGAACCAAATGAGAGTGATCGCCGGCATCTATCGAAGAATGACGTTGCAAGGTCCCGAAGGTCTGGATGCGCGGCCGACCGCCGACCGGCTGCGCGAGACGATATTCAACATTTTACAATTCGATATTGAGGGCGCTCGGTTTCTGGATCTGTGCACCGGTTCCGGAGCGATCGGGATCGAGGCGCTTTCCCGTGGCGCCGCACATGCGACCTTGGTGGACAAGTCACGACAGATGACCGCGCTGGCTCTGGCGAATTTGAACCACTGCCGTGTGCCCGAAGATGAATACCGCTTGGTCGCGGCTGATGCATTAGCGTTTCTGCAAACCGCGGCTGCAACGAATACGGAACCGTGGGATCTGATCTATTACGATCCTCCCTATCAAAATGAATACTTACCGGTTCTGGAATTCATCGGGGAAAGCGTTGAAAAGTTACTGAACGTCAACGGGAGGTTAATGGTCGAACATTCGCGCAAACAAACTCTGCCGGACCAGACCGGGCCGCTTAGGTTGGACCGAACCGTAAAACAAGCCGAATCGCAGATCAGCTTCTACCAAATTCCTGATGTCGCCGGCTAAATCCGAAAATCGCGATCGGTTCGTCGACACTATCATGGTGGGCCAAAATCATCATTTAGAAGCGGGTCGGTCGTCATAAACAATTACCCGTTGAATTCAAGAATCCGGACAACGGTACGATAGACTTTAGTTTGTCGACGATTGCGCTGATTCAAGTTGAGTCCACCGTACGGTCGACAACGGGTGCCATTAAAAGTGCGAGTTGGTATTGCAGCGGGAAGCTACCTCTTTGCGCTGAAGGCGCGGAAAGAAAATAGCCAGATGCAAGGCTTTGCGCAGCTTCTGGAAAGTTCGATTTTGCGTTCGCGCCCGGACTGGGCGCCACGTTGGTCTGGCGCACCTCGAGTGCGCTCAAATCCCCGGCACCCAACCCCTATCCCCCGGCCCCGCCGTTTCGGCCTCACCTCTGGCTTTATTCGGTCAGGGTCTTTCGACGCGAAGAAATGAGAGCGTGGTTCCATTCACGCTCGATCTAAAGTTAAATGCTTTTTCAAATGTCCAACTCTCACTTTTGAGTGCACCCGTCGACAAGCTGAAGCATGTCGTACATTTGACGGGCATTTAGAATTTCGATCGGGCCTGGCCCTTGAATTCGATTACAGAAATCGCATAGTGAGCCGTGCCCAATTCTTCCAGCCGGGTTCAGCCGGCTT